>PSRA01000130.1 GCA_003175695.1 Bacteroidota bacterium
CTGAATCCCCCAGGGCCGGAAGGCAGCAAGGGTAGGTGGTCGTAGCGGTGCGATGTAAGTAACTTGCCTTTTTTGTGATCTTCCGTGAAGGGTAATTATATTTACAACCAATCCAGATTAATCATTCTAAAAAAAATCCCCGCCATGAAACACTTAATTCATGTGGGGTAGGGCATTATGAAATTTTTTATAGACACCGCCAACCTGGCACAGATCAAAGAAGTAAATGATCTTGGAATTTTAGACGGCGTAACCACCAATCCGACCTTGATGGCTAAAGAAGGAATCAAAGGAGAGGCGGCGATCATGAATCATTACAAGACTATTGCCGAAATGGTCAAGGGAGACGTCAGTGCAGAAGTGATATCTACAGATTTTGACGGAATGATTGCAGAAGGAAAGAAATTTGCTGCGATTCGCCCGAATATCGTTGTGAAAGTTCCCATGATTAAGGAAGGTGTCAGGGCGTTGAAGTGGTTCTCCGACAATGGTATCAGAACGAATTGCACGCTGGTTTTTTCTGCTGGTCAGGCTATCCTGGCTGCAAAAGCCGGGGCTAACTATGTCTCTCCGTTCATTGGAAGAATAGATGACGCCAATTGGGACGGTGTCCAACTAATTGAGCAAATTGCAAATATCTACGCGATCCAGGGATATGAAACTGAGATTTTGGCAGCATCTATACGCAGCCCGCTTCATATAGTAAAGTGCGCTGAGGCTGGAGCTGACGTATGTACCTGCCCGTTAGAACCTATATTGGGATTGTTGAAACATCCGCTTACTGACATAGGGCTTGCAAAGTTTTTGGCAGACGCCAAAAGTGAGAAGTAAGTCGGTGCATTCAATTCTTTTACTGGTACACCCTCACATAGTCGATCAGCATTTTTTGAGGAAAGATCGAATCATCGACTCCTTTTGTGCCCCCCCAAAATCCGCCGATTGCGATGTTCAGCAATAAGTGCATTTGATTGTCAAATGGCCACTCGGCGTAGGTTTTGTGCGGGTTCTGAAAGGTGAAATATTTTTGATCATCCACTAAAATGTCGATCCTGTCAGCGGTCCATTCCAATGCATAAACGTGAAATGCATCAGCATAGGCGGGGACTGAAATGGTATTGGTCTTCTGAGTATGTATGACATGGTTAAATGCCTTGGTGTGAATGGAGGCATGAACGATTCCCGGATCGTATCCGACATGCTCCATTATGTCAATTTCGCCATCGTCCGGCCACTTCATAGGTTTGGTCGATGCCAGCATCCAGATAGCCGGCCAGGTTCCCCGACCCGTTGGTAGTCTGGCACGTATTTCAAATCGTCCATATTTCCAATCTGCTTTTTTCCTGGTCACCAGCCTTGCAGACGTATAATTAGCATTGTTCCATTTCTCTTTTCGCGCTTCTATGACCAAATTCCCGTTTTCCACACGGGCATTCTCTTTTTGGCGGGTATAGAATTGAAGTTCTCCATTCCCCCAGCCGCCAGCACCGATATCATAGCCCCATTTGGTTGAATCAGGAAGTCCGGTATAATTAAACTCATCGCTCCATACCAGTTTCCATTTTGAAGCAGGGGTTTGGGAAGTGGCGGGCAGAATAATCAGGAAGCCGAAAAATATAATGAGCAAGACTTTAGCCATCATTGTTCAGATGAATTGTTGTTAAAGGTAAGCTTTGACAGGAGGTTTCACCTGTAATTCCAGAGAAATGAAAACAATTATCAACAAAATTTTGGACAATTAAGAATGCTCTTATAATTTTGCCCCTTCAAATGAAAAAATACAACACATATCATCACCACCATGGTTTCTTGCCGAAAGGGTAAGCCGGTGATGTTTTGTGTAAACAAGATACTAGAGTAAAGGGCTTACCAAAATGGTAAGCTTTTTTTTTGCTCTTCATTCAGAAATCTGCGAACATGAAAAATCCGATGAGTACAAAGGCATATGCTCCTCTCGCATCAAATGGCAAAGAGGATATTTTAAAAATTGCGATTCAAAAATCCGGTCGCTTATACGATGATTCGGTGAAACTGCTAAAGGATTGTGGCATTGACCTGAAGAATGGGGTGAATAAGCTTAAAACCGAATGCGATAATTTTCCCATGGAGATCTATTTTCTCCGTGATGATGATATTCCTCAATATGTCGAAGACGCCGTAGCGCATGTTGGTATCGTGGGCGAGAATGTCGTGCACGAAAAAAATAAGCAGGTTGATATTGTTGAGGCCCTTGGATTTGGAAAATGTCGTCTGTCCATCGCAATAGGCCGGAATGAAAAATATGATAGTGAGACCTTTTTGCAGAATAAAAGAATTGCTACCACCTATCCTCACCTGGTCACCCAATTTCTTGAAAAGAAAAAGATCAAGGCAGAAATTCACGAGATCAGCGGTTCGGTAGAAATTGCACCAGGAATTGGATTGGCAGACGCCATCGCTGATCTTGTGAGTAGTGGTTCTACACTTTTCATGAATGGACTAAAGGAAGTAGAAACGGTTCTGGAATCTCAGGCCACATTAATAAAGAACCGCCACCTGGAGCCAAGCCAGGTAAAGATCCTGGATAAATTTCTTTTCAGGATTCGCGCAGTCAGAAAGGCCAGGAATAATAAATATATTCTGCTGAACGCTCCAAATGATAAACTTCAGGATATTATCCGGTTGTTGCCAGGTATGAAGAGCCCCACCGTGCTTCCTCTGGCAGAAGCAGGGTGGAGCAGCGTGCACAGCGTTTTGAATGAAAATGATTTTTGGGACATTATCGAGCGACTCAAAGAAGCCGGTGCTCAAGGTATCCTCGTTGTTCCGATAGAAAAAATGATTATCTGATCTCGTTCCTTACCGCGTTCCAATTTTTTGTAGAATATGAAGATTATACGATTCCCCGACAAAAAAGACTGGCAGGACCTCCTCAAAAGACCTTCTGCTGATGTTGACGTGCTGGAAAAAAAGGTATTGCAAATTTTAGAAGAAGTAAAAACAAAAGGGGACCAGGCACTAAAGGATTTTTCATTGAAATTCGATCGGGTTGACCTTGATAGTTTTTTAGTCACTGAAGAAGAATGGAAAACTGCCGGATCTTTTTTGACCGACGATTTAAAACTATCGATCAGGCAAGCCGCCGAAAATATTGAATTGTTTCATCGCAGTCAAATACCTGCCGAAGAAAGGGTGGAGACAATGCCGGGTGTGATTTGCTGGCGAAAAACGGTAGGAATAGAGAAGGTAGGATTATATATTCCTGGCGGTTCAGCTCCATTGTTTTCAACCATCCTCATGTTAGGTATACCTGCACGTATAGCCGGTTGCAGGGAGATTTTGCTTTGTACTCCACCTGATACGAAAGGAAAAATTCATCCGGCAATTTTGTATGCAGCTTCCCTGGCAGGCATTCACAAAGCATTCAAAGTTGGCGGGGCGCAGGCGATTGCTGCAATGGCTTTTGGAACCGGGTCAGTTCCAAGAGTAGATAAGATATTTGGACCTGGAAACCAGTACGTGACTTGCGCTAAACAGCTTATTCAAAAATCCGGTGTGGCGATCGATATGCCAGCTGGTCCGAGTGAAGTAGCTATTTATGCAGATGATTCAGCGAACCCTGCTTTTGTGGCGGCCGATCTTTTGTCGCAAGCCGAGCACGGGAGCGACAGCCAGGTTTTATTCGTGACAACATCTGAAGCCCTCTTGAATCCGGTATGTAACCTACTCGATGAGCAAATTGAAAAACTCAGCAGAAAAGGAATTGCCGCCGCGGCGCTAAAAAATAGTCATGCTGTCCTTGTCGCAGATGAAGACATTGCCATGGAACTCCTGAACCAATATGCCCCGGAGCACCTGATTCTTGCCACCAGTGATCCGGGTAAACAGGCTGCCAAGGTGATTAATGCGGGTTCGGTATTCCTTGGTCATTTCTCTCCGGAATCTGCGGGTGACTATGCTAGTGGAACCAATCATACCCTACCCACTAACGGTTATGCCCGTTCGTATAGCGGGGTGAGCGTCGATAGTTTTGTCAGGAAGATTACATTCCAGGAATTGACCCGCGACGGTTTGAAAGCAATCAGTAAAACAGTGATCACCATGGCGGAAGCAGAAGGCCTTTCTGCTCACGCCCAGGCAGTAAAAGTCAGGTTAGATCAGAAATTATAAACGATTATATGTTTCAGTTAGAAAAATTGATTCGGGAAAACATTAAGAAGTTAGTGCCGTATTCTTCAGCCCGGGATGAATTTACCGGTGAAGCAAATATTTTCCTGGATGCCAATGAGAACAGCCTCGGAACACCACTCATGAAATGGTATAATCGATATCCAGATCCCCACCAACAAAAATTAAAAGAGGCTTTAAGCCAGATCAAAGGCGTTCCAGCGGAGAATATCTTTCTGGGCAATGGCAGCGACGAGTGTATTGACATTTTATTTCGTTCTTTTTGCAATCCAGGTATGGATAATGTTATCATCAATCCCCCCACCTACGGCATGTATGAAGTGAGTGCTCGTGTCAATGATGTAGAAGTGAGGAAAGCAGTGCTTCACCCGGATTTTCAGTTGAACCTGGAGCGGATTGAGAGCATCATAGATCAAAACACTAAGATGATCTGGATCTGTTCTCCTAATAATCCCACTGCCAATTCTATGCACCGGGAAGATATCGAAATCATCCTGAACAATTTCGAAGGACTCGTTGTCATTGATGAAGCCTATATCAATTTTTCGCGATACAAATCTTTTGCTGGTGATTTAGCAGAATATCCCAACCTCGTAGTACTTCAAACAATGAGCAAAGCCTGGGGTATGGCGGGTCTCAGATTAGGTATGGCTTTTGCGAGTACGAATATCATAGATGTATTAAATAAGGTCAAACCTCCCTATAACATCGGACAGGTTACGCAGGAATTAGTGATGCAGGCAACGGAGCACACAGATCAGGTAAACAATATGATCCGCTACATTGTATCGCTGCGCGAAGAATTATCAAAGAACCTGGAAATCATTCCCTCGGTTGAAAAAGTATACCCCAGTCATGCTAATTTTCTCCTCGTAAGAGTAACTGATGCACATCGTATATACGATTATTTGTTAGAGAAGGGTATAGTGGTGCGGGACAGAAGCCGGGTTGAACTGTGTGAAGGCTGTTTGCGCATAACCGTGGGTACTGAAGAGGAAAATAGGGAGTTAGTAACAGCCTTGAATCAATTCAAAAACTGATAAGTTGTAATTTTATTTCTCATTCAATCATAATAAACGGATATATGAAAAAGATTTCTTCCATTTCAGCGCTGTTGCTTGGCTTGTTTATAGTGGTCTCCCATTCGGGTTGTTCGGGAAACCAGACACAGCAGAATCAATCGCCGGCTGCTGAGCCCGCGAAAGCAATTGTTGATACTTCGATCCAAATTCCAGCGAGATTTAGCGCGTTAATTTTTGCAGAAAATCTGGGTAAGGCCAGGCATATGGCGGTTAATACTAACGGTGATGTATATGTTAAGCTTCAGGAACTTAAGAATGGCAAAGGAATTGTACGCCTGAGGGATGATGATGGAAACGGAAGAGCTGACAGCATCACTACTTTCGCCAACTATGGAGGAACCGGCATCGCTATTAAAGATGGCCACCTGTACGCATCCTCAGACGAAGAAGTGTTCAGGTATAACCTCGGGCCCGATAATAAGGTGACCAACCCTGATCAACCGGAAAAGATTATCACCGGATTACTTTCCAGGCATGAACACGAAGCCAAGGCTTTCGTGTTAGACAATAGTGGAAATATTTATGTAAACATTGGTGCTTATTCAAATGCCTGCCAGGTAAAGGACCGGTCGAAAGGTTCACCCGGCATGAAGCCCTGCCCCATCCTTGACTCTGCAGGCGGCATCTGGCGGTTTAAAGCTGACCAGGCTAATCAGACTTATGGTAACGGCACCAGGTATGCGACCGGATTGAGAAATGTGGTTGGTTTGGATTGGAATCCGACCACCAACACACTATTTGTCATGCAACACGGCCGCGACCAATTGCATGATTTGTTTCCGACTATGTTTACTACAAAACAAAATGCCGAATTACCCGCAGAATGCATGTATGAATTGCACGAGGGTTCCAACTGCGGATGGCCCTACATTTATTATGACCAGCTCCAACACAAAAAAATTCTTGCTCCTGAATTTGGAGGTGACGGAAAGAAAACTGGCGGTCAGGATGCACAGGACCCGGTTGAAGCGTTTCCCGGACACCTGGCACCGAACGGTCTTCTTTTTTACACGGGCAACCAATTCCCGGAAAAATATAAGAACGGAGCATTTATAGCTTTTCATGGTTCCTGGAATCGAGCTCCGGAGCCTCAAAAAGGATTTTATGTTGCTTTCGTTCCCTTTAAAGATGGTAAACCCAGTGGTAATTGGGAAATCTTTGCAGATGGATTCGGAGGCACCCCGGCTGCAGTAGCGGCAGGAAATGCCAAGCATCGTCCTTGTGGATTGGCTCAAGGCACTGACGGTTCACTGTATGTTTCAGACGATGTGAAAGGGACAATTTGGAAAATTGTATACAAAGCCAAATAAAGTATAAAAGGGGAGGAGCAGAGCGCCGCGACCCAATTCATACGTACGTCGCTCTGTTTCTCTGCTCTTATGAAAAATCCAAGAGTAAATTTTATCCGAATGAAGAGAGTATTATTTATAGATCGTGATGGTACGGTTATCCTCGAGGCTCCTCCGAGTTACCAGATCGATAGTTTTGACAAGCTTGAATTTTATCCGCATATGTTCGAATTTTTGGGCAGGATTGCCCACGAATTTGGATACGAGCTTGTCATGGTTACAAACCAGGATGGACTCGGGACTGGATCATTTCCTGAAAACACTTTTTGGCCAGTGCAAAACTTTGTAATGAAGAGTATGGAAAATGAAGCAATTCATTTCAGCACTGTTCTTATCGATAAAAGTTTTCCCGAAGAACACGTTCCTACCCGAAAGCCGGGAATCGGTCTGGTGACTGGATATCTCAACAACCCGGAGTATGATATTCCAAACTCCTTTGTGATTGGAGACAGAATTACTGATGTTCAATTTGCAAAAAACCTGGGTTGCAAGGCCCTTTGGTTAAATAATGATCCAAACCTGGGAGGTGCAGAAATCAAAGACTCGTTGACAGATTTGAAGAGCACCATTGCGCTGGAAACAAAAGATTGGAGCGATATCTATACCTTTTTCAAGTTAGGGATCCGAAAAGTCCATCATGAAAGAAACACAAAGGAAACGCAGATCAGTATTGATTTGAACATGGACGGTAATGGGGAATCAAAGATCGACACCGGTATTGGATTCTTTGACCATATGCTGGAGCAAATAGCCCGCCATGGGAAACTGGATCTTTCCATTCAGGTAAAAGGCGATCTTCAAATTGACGAACATCACACCATAGAAGACACGGGCATTGCACTGGGCGAGGCAATGAATAAAGCCCTGGCCGATAAACGGGGGATGGAGCGTTACGGCTATGCCTTACCGATGGATGATGCGGATGCCAAAGTGTTGATCGATTTCGGGGGAAGAAACTGGATTGTCTGGAACGCTGGTTTCCAGCGCGAGATGATCGGAAATATGCCTACCGAAATGTTTTTTCATTTTTTTAAATCATTTTCGGACAGCGCCAAATGTAATTTGAATATCGAGTGCCATGGAAGTAATGAGCATCACAAGATTGAAGCGATTTTTAAAGCATTTGCCAAAGCTATCCGCATGGCTGTGAAGAGAGATCCTTCCAACCTCAATCTGCCTAGCACCAAAGGATTGCTGTAATGGTTTACGAGTTAAGTTGAACTCTTAGCTTCTTTGTAAAGCACGTCTTCCCATTCTTTTTTCTTTAAAAATAAAGATCTGGCGAAAGGACAAATAGGAATTATTTTTATCCCTTGATTCCTTGCATAGTTGACGGCAGTTTCAACTAATTCATGACCGACATGTTTACCTTTCAGGCTTTCGTCCACTTCCGTGTGTTCAATGACCATATTCCCCGCATGATTGATGCTGTAGGCTAGTTCAGCCGCGATGGCGCCTTCCTGGCCGACATAAAATAGACCTTTCTTATCTACTTGTTTGTGTTGAATAACCATGTTTGAATTTATAATCTAAAAAAAATCTTTTTCCTGTATAGGAAATAACACAAATACCATTGCAATGCAAAAACACATAATGAGCTGATGATTGCACTTGCCAATGCAGGTACATTAATCATGCCTAATATTCCTCCGGACAGAGTGGTTATATAATCAGTAAACCAGTGATTGCCCACTATTTCAAAGAACAAGTAAAGAAAAAGAGAGTTCATTCCCACAACTACAAAAAACTGGAGGCCTTTTTTATGATCTTTAACGTCGATCCACCAATAGCAGGCCGTAATGGCAAGCAGGCACCAGCCCAGTGAAGCCAGCGTGAAGGAACTGGTGGCGATGCGTTTGATGATGGGCGTTATACCCGCCCAATCCAGTCCATATCCCAGCACAAAACAAATAAATGCCCAAATCAGCATCGGGCGGATTTTTTCATTTTGTGATAGCAAGCATTTGCCAACCAGTGCTCCCGCTATAGTATGAACAGATGTCGGAATGCAATTAATGGCAACCCAGCCTCCTTTGTTTGTCTTGTTCATTAAGAGCAGATCGACATAGTTGCCGAAATTATGTTGATCAGTAAATGGCTGATCGAAACCAGGGATATTGGTGCATCGGTAAAGTACTTCTGTCAGAATTAAAATACCGGCGCAAAAAATTACCTGTGCAGTGAAAGACCATCGAAAAATCAGGAACGCAACCAATGTGGTAAATGCCAACTGAGTGAGCACATCCCACAATTCAAAAGAAAGCCCATTGGGCTTAACGGCATAATCAAGCACGCCCCAAAAGAATAGCCAGAAAGAGCGCCTGAGCGTCTTAAGCAATGATTGGTTCCAACTCATTCCCTGGTTCTTTTGCCTTTCCAATGAAAGTGCAAGTGAAACGCCTGCCATAAACATGAAGCCGGGTTGGATCAGGTCCCAAAATCTAAGTCCATGCCATGGGTGATGGAAGAATTGTATAAAGAAATTCTCCATGAGGCTTCCTTTACTGGCATCAAACAAGTGATCGTACAGCCTGGTGCTTTCCAATGCGAGCAGGATCATGATGGCACCTCGCATAAAATCGAGTGAAAGCAGTCGTTGGTAAGAGGGTGGTTTGTTTTGGGTCATGACAAGTTTTGGAAGCAAAAAATAAGGATTAATTCCGGGAAATTGGCTCTTGAGCTTGGTTCACGCATTGGTCGATGGTGTTCTTTGAGCCTTTACGCTTCTTTTGCCACTTTGCGTGTAACAAAAAACAAAAAATTTGGAAATTTCACCAATAACTGCCACATTTGTGCTCCAATGAAAAGTCAAATAATCAATAAACAGTGGTGGTGGCATACTAACTCCTTACGGGGCAAGTAATGCACGAGCATGCTGTATTATCATATTTGGCCCCGATGTATTCGGGGCTTTTTTTTTGAATTGGATCCCAAGTTTGACGAATCATGAAACAAATAGAAATAAAAACAAGTTTTAAGAAATTATTGTCGGACGTATTTACGCCGGTAGGAATTTATCTCCGCCTGCGTGACCGCTTCAGAGACACCATTCTCTTGGAGAGTACAGACTACAACGCGGCCGAAAACAGTTATTCATTCATCTGTATCAATGCCATTGCGGGGATAGAAGTAACAGACATCACACGCCTCGAGTGTAAGCTTCCCGGTCAAAATCCGCAGCGAATACCGATCCAGTCTCCTGCCCAGGTCCCCGATATCATATGGGAATTCATGCAAAAATTTCACACTGAACCAGTACGCGAAAGGCCGGTCAAAACAGCCCAGGGACTCTTCGGTTATACCTGTTTTGATGCAGTTCAGTTCTTCGACACGATTCGCCTGGATAAAAACTCTCCGGAGACACATTCTTCTAACGGTCAGGATAAGGCTATTCCCTTAATGAGATATCGGTTGTACCAATATGTCATTGCTATCAATCATTTCAAGGATGAATTGTTTATTTGCGAAAATCAAATCGAGGGATTGGAAAGTGAAATTGCCCTCGTTGAATCACTGATCCGGAGTAAAGACGTACCAGTATACCCCTTCCATATTGAAGGTGAAGAGAAATGCAACATGACGGATCAGGAATATATGAAGATGGTGGAAAAAGGAATTCAAAGTTGTTACCGTGGCGATGTTTTCCAGATTGTTCTCAGCAGACGCTTCCAGCAAAAGTTTTCAGGTGATGAATTTAATGTCTATCGTGCCTTGCGAAATGTTAATCCTTCTCCCTATCTTTTTTTCTTTGATTATGGGGATTATAAATTAATGGGCTCTTCACCTGAATCGCAGATCCTGATACAACAGGGGAAAGCCATTATGCATCCAATTGCTGGTACATTTAAACGAACGGGGGACGAAGAATTGGATCAGCAGGCGGCAGAACGATTGTTGGATGATGCCAAGGAAAATGCCGAGCATGTCATGCTGGTGGACCTGGCTCGTAATGACCTGAGCAGGAATTGTGATGAAGTGTCTGTTTCCCATTTCAAACAGGTTCAATATTATTCTCACGTGATTCACCTGGTTAGTGAAGTAAAAGGCAGAGTGAAAGAACACGCGAACCCATTTCGATTACTTGCCTCGACATTCCCGGCTGGCACGCTGAGTGGTGCTCCCAAATTTAAAGCGATGGAGCTGATCAACAGTTATGAGCCAACGCCACGCAGCTATTACGGGGGATGCATCGGCTTTGTGGGTTTTGATGGCAGTTGCATTCAGGCCATCATGATCAGAACTTTTTTGAGCAGAAACAATACGCTCACTTACCAGGCCGGTGCCGGCATCGTCGCTGCAAGTAACCCCGAAAGCGAATTGCAGGAAGTAAAAAATAAGTTAGGTGCACTAAAGCAGGCCATCCTGATGGCAGGGCAACTAATCCATTGAATTGAGTATAAAATTTTTTTGAATTCATTTAAAACAAATTTCTTGGTGAAACGAATTTTGGTTTTTGACAATTATGACTCTTTTACATATAACCTGGTGCACCTGGTAGAAAAAATTTTGCATCAACAGGTTGATGTTTACCGTAATGATAAAATTGCATTGGAAAAGATTAATGATTACGATAAAATCATTCTTTCTCCAGGACCGGGATTACCGGAGGAAGCAGGATTACTGCTGCCTCTCATTAAAGAGTATGCATCAAAAAAATCTATACTGGGAGTTTGTCTCGGACATCAGGCAATCGGTCAGGCATTTGGAGCGAAGCTAATTAACCTGAAAACAGTTTTCCATGGGGTTGCTACCCAGGTACAAATCGTTGATACGAACAAGGCCAACAAAAAGGCGAATCCGGCAAAAAAAGCTGGAAATGATTTATATGAGGGACTACCTCAACAGATGGAGGTAGGGAGGTACCACAGTTGGGTGGTAAGTGAAGAAGGCTTCCCAAGCGAGTTAAATATTACGGCGCGGGACGAAAACAATTATATCATGGGCCTCAGCCATAAGACCTTTGATGTGCAGGGAGTTCAATTTCATCCCGAAAGCGTGTTAACGCCCCTTGGGGAAAAATTGATGAGAAACTGGCTGGCATCTTAAAGACTATCACAGAGGCAAAACGTACAATGAAAAAAATATTACAATATTTATTTGAGCACAAGACCCTGGCTCGTTCACAGGCCAAAGAAGTGTTACTGAACATCTCTAAAGGTATTTATAATGATAGTGAAATCACGGCATTTATAACTGTGTTCCTTATGCGAAGCATAACCATCGAGGAACTGCAGGGATTCCGCGATGCACTTCTGGAACTCTGCGTGCGCGTGGATTTAAATGGTTTGGATACCATTGATATTGTTGGAACAGGAGGTGATGGAAAGAACACGTTTAATATTTCAACCTTGTCATGTTTTATAGTGGCAGGTACCGGGCAAAAAGTTGCCAAACACGGAAACTATGGCGCATCAAGCATCAGTGGTGCTTCCAATGTCATGGAGCAATTGGGTTATCGGTTCAAGAACGACGCTTCCAGGTTGAAAATTGAGGCGGACGAATCGAATATTTGTTTTCTTCATGCGCCTCTTTTTCATCCTGCACTGAAAACAGTCGGACCAATCAGAAAAAACCTTGGCATTCGTACTTTCTTTAATATGCTCGGCCCCATGGTAAATCCGGCATTTCCAAAATTCCAATTGGTGGGCGTTTACAGCCTGGAAATGGCAAGGATTTACAATTACCTTTTGCAGCAGGCAGGAGGGGCATTTACCATTATCCACGGATTGGACGGGTACGATGAAATTTCTCTGACCAATGACACCAAAGTTATAACCAATGATGGTGAGCGGATCCTTACTCCTGAGCAATTGGGAAAGAGAATGGTGGAGGCAGGGGATATTTATGGAGGTAACACGGTGGAAGAGGCGGCAAAAATATTTTTGAAGATACTGAAAGGACAGGGCAGCTGGGCGCAGAATGCCGTGGTATTGGCTAACGCAGCAATGGCACTCCATTGTACGGGCCGATTCAAGGATTATGATGATGCTTACAATACAGCGGTGGAGAGCCTGGAATCTGGCAAAGCGTTCCAGTCACTACAAAAATTAATTTCATTACAATAAAGAAGCGGGAAACCTTGGTGGAACAATTATGAATATTCTTGAAACTATCATTGAGTATAAAAAGCGGGAAGTGGAGAGTCAAAAATTGGCTGTGAGTGAATCCCTTCTTCAAAAATCAGGTTATTTTTCCCGCAAGCCTTTGTCACTTGGAAAGAGGTTGCAGGATGGGTCAGGAAACGGCATCATTGCTGAATTCAAGAGAAAATCGCCGTCGAAAGGCATTATCAATGATAAAGCAGATTTGGCAGCCGTCACCAAAGAATATACGAATGGCGCAAGTGGTTTGTCTATCCTCACGGATCAGAAATTTTTTGGAGGGTCCACGCAGGATATCTTGCGTATTAGGAATTACAATATTCCTATTTTGCGAAAGGATTTCATGATTGATGAATACCAGATCGTGGAGGCAAGGTCGATAGGTGCGGATGTGATCCTATTGATTGCAGCCTGCCTTTCTCCGTTGCGGGTCCGACAACTTGCGTCCTTTGCCAAGAAATTGGAATTAGAGGTGCTGCTCGAGCTTCACGACGATAATGAACTAGAACATATCTGCGATGAAGTGGATATGATAGGAATTAATAACCGCGACCTGAAGACTTTTCAGGTTGATATTAACAGATCAATTGGGCTTATTTCAAAAATAGGAACCGGGAAACCAGTCGTAGCAGAAAGCGGTATATCGGAAGTGGAAACGATAGCCCGGTTAAGGGGTTTTGGGTTTCGGGGATTTTTGATTGGAGAGAATTTTATGAAAGAGCCTGATCCGGCGATTGCCTTTGCCTCATTTATTAACAAACTAAAAATTGCAGCTTCTCCCATCGGCAGTATGTAAGGAGGCAATTCATGCGAGTAAAAGTATGCGGCATGACACAATTAGAGCAGGTTCGAAAACTGGACGAAATGGGTCTGGATTTCGCCGGGTTCATTTTCTATCCTAAATCACCCAGGTACGCGGCGAAGTTTCTTCGCGGAGAGGTGCTGAAGAAAGCGAAGCTGCGCATAGGCAAGGTGGGTGTCTTTGTTAACTCGTCATACGATGAAGTCATGAAGACTGTTGACGAATATGGTTTGGACATGGTGCAACTTCATGGTGATGAAACACCGAGGTTATGCGAACAATTAGCGAACTATATCAGTGTGATCAAAGTGTTCAGGCTTGGTGACAACGATCCAATTGATTGGATCACGAGGCCTTATTTTGAATCCTGCGATATGTTTCTTTTTGACACATTGGGAGTAGGATATGGCGGCACTGGAAAAAAATTCAATTGGGAAGTATTGAAATCAGCTTCTCTTGATAAGCTTTTTTTTCTTAGCGGCGGTATTGAGCCGGGAGATGTGAAAAAGCTGAAAGAATTCTCATCGGATCCCGTGGCAAGCAAATTATTTTCGATAGATATCAACAGCCGTTTTGAGACGAGCGGTGGCATCAAAGACCTGGACAAAGTGCAAACGTTTTTCCAGGAAATCAGATGAAATAACACGTGGAAAAAATATTGAAATGTTAAACAAGGAGTCATATCAAAGCCCGGACAAGCATGGTTATTATGGTAAGTTCGGCGGAGCCTTTATTCCGGAAATGTTGCAACGCAACGTGGAGGAACTTAGGACCCGATATCTGGAGATCATGCACGAGGAGTCATTCCAAAAGGAATTTCATCAATTGTTGAAAGATTATGTCGGGCGTCCCACACCCTTGTACCTTGCAACGCGGTTGAGCAATCAGTATAACACTGAAATTTTTTTAAAACGAGAAGATCTCTGCCATACCGGCGCCCACAAGATTAACAACACCATAGGGCAGATTCTGCTTGCGCAGCGACTTGGAAAAAAGCGAATCATCGCTGAGACAGGAGCCGGTCAGCATGGCGTGGCAACCGCTACGGTCTGTGCGCTGAAAGGATTGGAGTGCATTGTTTATATGGGAGAAAAGGATATTGACCGGCAGGCTCCCAATGTGGCGAGAATGAAGATGCTGGGCGCAAAAGTTATTCCGGCAACAAGCGGGAGTAAGACTCTGAAAGATGCTACGAATGAGGCTATCCGGGATTGGATCAATCATCCGTTCGATACTCATTATATTATTGGAAGTGTAGTGGGACCCCATCCTTATCCCGACCTTGTCGCCCGTTTTCAAAGTGTCATCAGCGAAGAAATGCGGGCTCAGTTGAAAGAAAAAACCGGCAGAGAATTACCAACCCACCTGATTGCCTGTGTTGGTGGCGGAAGCAACGCAGCCGGAGCTTTTTATCATTTTCTCGATGAATGGAGTGTTGAATTGATTGCTGTAGAAGCGGCAGGACTC
>PSRA01000190.1 GCA_003175695.1 Bacteroidota bacterium
GTAGCCTCGCCCAGAATCGAACTGGGATATCAAGTTCCGGAGACTTGCGTACTATCCATTGTACTACGAGGCCATTTATTTAATTAAACCCTGCACATTGCTTGTGAATACTTTTACGGCAATGGCCAGCAAAATTACGCCAAAAAATTTACGTACCGCCACCATTCCGGCAGCACCCAATAACCTCTTCAGGGAATTCAATGATCTCAGGACTGCATAAATTATGATAAGATTGATCAGGATGGCTACCAGGATCGTCGAACTGTTATAATTTGCTTTCAGTGACATGATGGTAGTCAGCGTTCCGGAACCGGCAATCAATGGAAATGCAATAGGAACTACAACACTCGCCTGGGCATCTTTATCGCTTTTGAAGAATTCAATCCCCAGTACCATTTCTAGTCCCAGGATAAATATTACGATGGATCCACCCACTGCAAAGGACTGAATGTCTACGCCCAGTATATTGAGGAGTTTTTCCCCCAGAAATAAGAACAACACCATCAATCCACCTGAAATCAGCGTGGCTTTTATTTCAGATAATTCTCCGAGTTTTTCTTTTAGTGAAATAAGAAGCGGAATCGAACCAAGAATATCAATCACTGCAAAAAGGGTGAAGCTCACTGTGATCAAAGCATTCAGGTTGATTTGCATGAAAGGGTTTTCATAAAGTTAACCGTCTTTTACGCAACTTCAAATGGACTTAAGAAGGGCCCCATAAAAGGTGTAATTCACACCCGTAGACGCTTCGGCGGGCGTGTATCCCCTGTACCCTTTGTGACCCTTATTGAGATTTTGATCGAAAATAACTTGGCTTGTGCTTTTCACTTTCGGACGGCCTGATATTGGAGACAATTTCATACCTGAATTCCTCATCCTTTTTTGAAATGTGGATAATGCAACCGTAATGAAGAGGGAATCGACTGAAAGAATCAACCAAAGAAGTTTGGGTAATATGTGAGAGAATGCTTCTGATAACTCCCCCGTGTGTAACTACGGCAGCATCCTGTCCACTGGAAGCGATTCGAAGAAAACAGGGAACGACCCGCCTGTACAGATTAAGATAACTTTCTCCGCCAGGAATAGAAATTTGCACAAAATCTGCCATCCATGGATCGATTTCATGCCTGGGTATTTGATCCCAATCCCGCAGCTCCCAATAGCCACAATGAATTTCCATCAAATCCTTTTCCATGATAATTTCCTGCTCAGGAAACAGAAACGACGCCAGTTTCTTGCACCGGCTAAGTGGACTAGAATGAATTTGACCAAATCGATGTGGCAAATTTCTCCTGATCACTTCGGCTTCGTCATAAAATGAATCCATCACATCAATATCTGATTGTCCATAACAGACGCCCTTTGAAATGGATGGTGCAGTATGACGGATGAGGTATATTGATGACATAAGACCCGTTTGCAAAAGTTCAAGGTAGCCTGATTAGACGACAAATCGCCAAATCACGAGTACTGCCAGATAAAATATCAGTTCACTAACCTGCTGAATCGCACCCAGGCAATCACCCGTGTAGCCTCCGATCCATTTTTGAAAATACCTTGTCAATTCATAAGTCAGGTAACTCACGGGAATCAGGGCGAACAGAAATTGCCAGCTCAGCCATATGAAAGGCAGCAAACCAAATATATTAGCCAGCATGAATGATGCCGTGGACAGTTTTTTTGTAGTGAGAGGCTTTGATTTACCCACCTCGGGGTTCGTTACATAAGTCGAGTATTGGATCACCCAGACAGGCATCAAACGGCTAAGGCTATGCGCTGAAAAAATAACGGCTATAAAAAATCGGTAATTGTAAAAAATATTAGTAGTAGGATGTGTCAGGTCCGGTGTGTACTGCGGCAGTTCTTTGAGCAGGAAAAATTTTGAAGTAAGAACGATCCAGATTCCCATTGCACCATAGGCGCCAATCCGACTGTCCTTCATGATTTGAAGAATCTTTTCTTTCGTCCACCCGCCACCAAAGGCATCACAGACATCGGCAAACCCATCTTCGTGAAATGCACCCGTCGTCAGCAGCCCGGCTATCATAGATGCGATGATGGCAATATCTGACGATGTATATCTTACAAAAACCAGGAATGCCAACACACTCAAACCCGCCACGATCCATCCTACCAACGGAAAATATTTGGGAGATTTTTCCAGGTATTCCGGGCTGTGATCAACATTCTTCGGAACCGGGAGTCTGGTCAGGAACATGACCGCAGTAAAGAAAATCTGCAATTCATTCCTGATGCCTGATTTTTGATCTTGTTTAGAAATCTCTGACATTCCTCGATCTGGTTGTTAGAAGGTTTGAAAAGAATTTTAACCCATTAACCACGTTTTCGATCAGTCGGACCTACCGCCTTTCAGACTCAATTCTTATTGTCTACTCCGGCAGATTCAAAGGAGGCCATTTCGTTCAGGAAATTTACTGCGGACTGGATGATGGGTATCGCAAGTGCAGCGCCAGTTCCTTCTCCCAGCCTCATATGCAGATTCAGCAACGGCTTAGCTCTAAGATACTTCAACATTTTTTCATGGCCCTGCTCTTCACTGGTATGTGCGAAAAAACTATTCATCATAATCCTGGGATCCATGGAGTAGGCGATCATAAAAGCAGCAGTCGAAATAAATCCATCAACGAGCGTGACCATTTTCAACCTCGAAGCCTCCAGGTAAGCTCCAACCATCATCGCCACCTCATAACCTCCGAAGTTGGACAAGATTTCCAGTGCAGACAAGGGATGATTCATCAAGGGGGCTCGTCTGTTGAATGCTTCCTGCAATGTTTTGATCTTTAGATCCATCTGCTCTTGATTTGCACCTGTTCCCTTTCCTACGCATGCTTCAACCGGCAATCCCATGCTCGCTGCCATGATCAACGAAGCAGATGACGTATTTCCAATGCCCATTTCGCCAAATCCAATGCAGTTACATCCGGTTGAGTGAACCTTCGCAACAATTTCCTTACCCTTTGCTATAGCCGCATTGACCTGCTGTGAAGTGAGGGCCGTTTCTTCCAGGTAATTCCTGGTACCATATCCAATCTTGGCATCCACAAATAAGGAGGAGCGTGTAACGCTTTCGTCAAATTCGTAGTTGACGCCGGCATCGACGACCAACAGTTGAATGCCATGCTGGCGACAAAAAACATTTATCGCCGCACCTCCGTGAATGAAATTTAAAACCATTTGGGCCGTCACCGATTGGGGATAGGGATTGACAAGACCAGTCGCAGCAATGCCATGGTCTCCTGCAAATACGATAATGTGGGGAAAATTGATAGACGGACTTATCGAACCCTGGATCAGTCCTACTGTCATGGCAATGTCTTCAAGCCTCCCAAGCGAACCGGGAGGTTTGGTCTTACCGGAAATCTTATGGTGGAGTTCCTGCTGCAGCTTGGTGGTTAGCGTAGTCTTCATAATCAATCAAATATTTACGTTCAAATTTTTACCTTCTTACATAATTCAGGGAGCCTGCATAATATCACAGAAGTAAAATCCGTATTCTTCAGGTTTTTCTTTCAAATGATCCTCAGATTGCCCGGACGGAGCCCTATATTTTCTGAATACAATTTCGCCTTTTTTTATTTGGATTGGATAACTAAATATTGGGCCATCATAAACAAAAGAATGGAATTCTCCATTTTCACCGCAAGGATCCACCCTATCAGGCAGATCTGAAAGAAATGACTCATCTATCAACCTTCCGCAATAGCTCTTGTCCAGAAATTTCTCATGAACACAAACGATTACGCTTTTAAATCCGGACGAAATAAATTCCTTCATCAAATCGGTCGTGTTATTTTTCCAAAGAGGAAAGACGCATTTAATTCCAAGGGGTTCCAATTTGCTGATTCGATAGGCCTTCAGATCCTCCAGGAAAATATCTCCAAAAATAGCATGAGTACATCCTGAATTTTTCAAGTTTTTCACTGCCTGCATCATCTGCGTCTCGTATTCTTCCATATCCGGCTGATCCGGCAGTTCAATGGTTTGCAACGGAATTCCGATCGATTTTGCTTGTACCTCCAACAAGTTCCGCCGGACTCCATGCATTGAAATTCTGTCATTTGCAGCATTCACACTGGTTAGCAAAGCACGCACGTGGTACATGCCTGTATTCATCACCCGGGACAGACAGAGTGCCGAGTCTTTTCCTCCGCTCCAATTCATATAGGCATGTATCGTCATCTTTTTTTAATGATCATGGGAATCCCGCTTATCATGAAAACAACCTCATCGGACATGGCTGCGACATATTGATTAGTCCAACCTTGTAGATCGGTGAACTTTCTACCTATTTCTGTATCTGCATGCACGCCCAGTCCGATTTCATTGCTGATTATGATCAGGAATGAGTCCAGTTGCTTCAATTCATTTAATTCAGCTTTTATGGCAGCAAGGCTGGCTTCCACATCATATTTATGCAAAGAGAAAAAATTGGTGAGCCACAGAGTAATGCAGTCAATAACTACCACTCTTCCTTCAAGTGATAATTTGCTCACGTGCAATGGTTCTTCTATCGATGTCCAATTTCCATTTCTGTCAGCCTGGTGTCGCTTGATTCTTTGTTCAAATTCCTCGTCGAGTGCAATTCTCCTGGCAGTGGCTACATACACCGGGTTATCTGCATGTTGCAGGGCGAGCTGTTGCGCATAGTTGCTCTTTCCACTTCTTGCGCCTCCTGTTACAAACAACATCTTCTTTTCAATCTTTTGATCCTGCTCTCCTCTTGCATTAGCCATGACTTAAAATCTTTTCCCGGTATAACAGATAATTGCTTTTCAGATCAAGTAAGCATTGGGTGCACAAACAATCCTCATAATGCTCCTCTATAAATGCTCTTTCTTCCACGCTTAAGTGGATTTGCGTGCATTGGCAATGAGCAATATCGCCACTTTTGCATTCAAATGATTTTTCGCAGCGCGGGCAAATCTTTTCTTCATGAGAGGGCATTGCTCAAAAAATTATTGAGATACTTACATTCAACAATCATTTTCATGGCATCAGGCAATAATGAATGCGTGATCCAGGGAATGTTCGCCCCATCGGGGTAAAATGGAGAGCTTTCCATTCATTTGGAAAAATTAAAAGCCTCCAACTGAATCATGCGAGCCTGAGAGAGGGAAATTTCTTTTGCAACAATTCAAAAGCTCCAAACATAATAGCACTGTAAAAAGCAGTCGCTGTCATAAATTTCAATTCGTAAGGAATAGCTGCAACCAGTCGCGTGCCATAGACGCTAAGTATACTTGCAGCATTTTTCTCCATTAGACAACCGCCAATATCTGATATGAGCCAATGGATAAGAGTAGTTGCAACAACAGCCAGGGCAATTCTTTGAACAGTCACCTCCTTTACAAGCGTTTTACCTGCCAATGTCATGAGGGCAAATGCTGCATAGGTCCAAAACCATCCGGCATATAGCAAACCTAACCTGTATGATGAAAAGACCGTGAATGACAACACAACGTCACTAATAAAAAGTGCCAGCAGCGGAAAAACAAAAGGCTTACTATATCCTGTAAAATAAGCGCCCCCAAAAATTGCCATGGCCGCAATCGGCGACACCACTGCCAAGGGCTGGAGCTCAGGGCTAAGGTTGGTAATGACACGAAATCCCGCAATAAGAAGGATAATCAACAGCAGTACTGCATTTCGGGGATTGAATTTGAGAGTGGACATAATCTTGGCTTTTGTTATTTTGAATATTCAATTTACAATGTTTTAAGCAAATAGAGGGCTCCCGTTACCTGGAATCTGTGTTCACAATAATGAAAAATTAAAAGTTGAAATTAAATCCCGCCATCATATTAAATCGCTTACTGTTATAGCCCACGATGTCGAAATATTGCTGATTGGTGATATTATGGAATTCTGCAAAGAAGCGTACATGTGAGATGCCGTAAGATAAAAAGCAGTCGATGGTGTAGTAGGCTGGCATTTCATCCGGTCCCATATCAAATGGTCCTTTCAATCTTTTTCCAACATATCTGATCGAAGGAGACACAGTGAATCGGCGAACAGGTTGCATGGTGAGAATGCTGTTCCAGGTAAATTTGGGTCGCCGGAACAGGTTGCTGGTTTTCTTGCCATCCTGAATTCCTTTTCCGTCAACGAAGGCCAGGTTGTTTGACCAGCTACCAGTATTGCCTAACTGAAGTGTTTGCTCTAATTCAAATCCATAGTCATTTTGTTCACTCCCGTTTATATATTTTGATAAGTATGTAGTAGGATCTGTGTAAAATATGATCAGATTTTTTGTATCCCTTTTGAAAAATGCCGCTCTGAGAGAGAGCATTTGACTAAGCAAATCAGATTGGGCACCGAATTCATAGGTTATGCTGCTTTCTGGCTTGAGGTTTTTGTTTCCAAACTCGCTGTATAACTGGTAGAGGGTTGGGATTTTATATCCGGAAGAAATGTTCAGAAATAATTTCAGGTGTTTATTTACATTGAAACTCGGATTGACCGTAAAAGTTCCATTATTACCATACACAGAGTGATTGTTCAACCTGCCTCCGATTTCCATATTGAAACCGTTAAGACCTGTCAAAAGGAGTGAACCGTACAGCGAGTACTGTTTGGACTTAGCGCTGTCTTTATTCAATGTAGAAAAGTAATCTCCAAAGTCACTAATGTTTATATAATGTTGATCTGTGCTTTGCCTGATATATTGTGCTCCCAGCACCAGCTGCAGGTGCTTCTCCAACTTACAATCGCCAAATGTTTCAACCGTGAAGGTGTTGCCTGTATAGTTTCCGGAAGAATATTTTGAATAGGGGCTGGAGATATCTGTGCTATCATCTACAAAACTTCTCCTTGCCTGCTGATAACTGACACGAGCATTCCATGAAAAATCGTTGTGATGATAATTCATCGCAAAGGCGCCGATATTATTTTTGTTTCGTGCTGTATAATCCTTGGCGTCTGTAAAAGCGCCTTCATCCAACCCGTTGTGGTAATTGCTAAGGTTTCCGAGTGCTTTTATATTAAGCCGTTTTGAAAAAGCGTAATGCAGCTCCGCCTGCAGATTATTTTGACTAAAATAATCCTTGTCAAAATTTTGATTGCCCAGGCTGTCATAGGCTGCAGACATGCCTGCGCTTTTAGTATAATTATACTGAACCTGGTAACCCAGTTTGTCAATGGTGCCATCTAAGCCGGCGCCAGTCCGAAGCGTTTGGTAGCTGCCATATGAAAAGGATCCATTCGCTTCAACTTTTTTCCTGTGTTCTTTTTTCAGAAAAATCTGGATAACTCCGGCTACCGCATCGCTTCCCCAAAGTGTACTCTGACCGCCTTTTAGTATTTCGATTTTCTCAATTTGTTCGAGAGGTATGCTGTTGGGATCAAATACATTGCTCGGTTGTGAGGGATCATAAACCGGTATTCCATCGATAACAAAAAGCAGGTTGCCTGCGGCCGCGCCGCGAAAATAGCTGTCGATATTGGTGCCCAGGGTATTGTTAGCCCCATTCAGAAAAACGCCAGCCTGGGTGTTGAGTAATTCACTGAGTGTTCGGCCGGGATTGTTGTTGATGAATTTTTGGTCAAGGACAGTAACAATTTTTCCGGTTTGTGATTGTTTCAGGTCCGACTTGGTGGCCGTCACCACCACTTCGTTTAGCTGGCCGGTTTTGGTGGAATCAGATTGTGCCCAAATGCCTGGTGAAATACCCAGCACCGAAATAAGGTAGATAATTTTTTTTATGCTCATTCTTCCTTGAATGTTAGTTAGGTCGTGAAGAATGAGCTTTCGAATATGAATGAAGTAGAAATGAAAGTACTCCTTTTTCCAACAAGGATCCGGGAGGCTCCGCATCTCCGGCTTTTCACCCGAAAGCTCGTGACAATCGAATCTGATCTGGCAGGTCTTCTGGCTTGTTCTGGTTCAATACCTTCCCATCGTTGATATCAATCGACAGTGGTTTGTTAATTGAACTGGTGCAAATGCTGGTAGTTGATAAAGAAACTCCGCTATTGGAATTCCCTTTTGCCAGCTACTTACACGATGAACTTACAGCTACGGGGATAGCGCCGGATTCAAACCGGACTTCCCTTTTAATCCCGCACCATGCGGGAACCAAATCAGCGCAAATGTAGGAACCTGAAATGAATTTCGAGTATTAATTATTTCCGGAGAAATGCGTTTTCGTGAAAATGCAATTTATTTCAGGAGGTAATTCAAGCTCAAGCCTGCAAAATAATTTACTCCAGGCGCAGCGTTATAAAACCTGCCGGCGGCCGCATTGATATCGTTGCCAAGGCTGTATTTTGTATTAAACAAATTGTCGCCACCGGCGAAAATATCCAGCATAAACCTTTTGTCAATAGTCATTCTATACCCAATCCTTGTTCCCAATAAATTGTATGATGAACCAAATTCATTATTGGCGTCATTCAAAGGCATTCTGTCACTGTAATAGTAAGTGATGTTCATATAAAGACCAAAGCGAAAAAACAAATCGAGTCCGGCAGCCACCGTGTTATTGGCGACACCGGGAAGTTTCTTCCCGGTATAATCAACTGTATTTTTCTTAAAATCCTGGTAGGTAAAATTGTTCAGCGTGTAGCTCACCCAGATTTTGCCAGAGTTTAATATTCTTCCCGGCGCTTCAAACAGCTGGTAGGATGCCTGTGATTCCAGTCCCTGCTGCTTGGTCGCGCCGGCATTCACATAATAGTCCGCATTATTAGTATCCTTTCTCACAACGATAGCATTTTCCAATTGGAAATAAAAAGCATTCGCCTCTATGTATAAGCGCTGATTGAACAAAGTAGATTTGAGCCCAAGTTCATAATCAATACCATGTTCAGCCTGAAGCGAAGTGTTGATTACAGAAGTGGAGGGGAGGACTTCGGCCACCGTGGGCGGTGAAAAGCCTTTGGATACACTCGCGTAGGCGAGCAGTTCAGGTATAATTTTTTTTGAAATAGCCAGCCTCGGAGCGATTTCATTGTTAAAGGAAACATTTTGCGGTGCTGACCCGGGAATTGTTAGTTGTGTTATGCCGATAAATGACTTATTCAGACTTGCTCCTGCTGTCAAGCCCCATCCGTGTGCGAACCTGAGATCCAGTTGAGCGAATATCGAATAGAGCCAGGTATTAATGTTATCGTTCACCTGGATAGTGTCTGGCTGGCCATGGAGATTGCCATAATCTTCCGTTTTGAAGAAGCCCTTTTGTGCTTCGGCGCCAAACGAGACTTGCCATGCGGTGTTGTTGATGTTGTTTTTGTAGGTAAACAAACTTCTGCCACCAAAATGAGGTTCATTCCTGATCTCATAGTTTCTAAAAGTTGGATTTTTTAATTGCGTATACGCTCCATAAACGCTGGTAGTATTCTGCCAGTGCTCATCGAAATTCCAGGTGTTTGAAATACCGACCAGGAAAGTTTTCTGAAAGATGGCAGCCTGTGCCTGCTCAGCACTGGGTATGGTGCCAACTGCCGGCCGTGCAGCTCTCGGATTTTTTGCGTATTCTGTTTTATTCAGGGCACCAGGAGTTTGATAATAGAGATCACCATAAGAGAAATAAGTATTGAGTGTTTGCTTCGCCGTGCTTTTCAACTGGGTCTCCCACGAAAGCAAATCGCGACGCATATTTGTATGATCGCGATACCCGTCACAATTCTGATGAGCGTAGGTTATTATATTCCTTGTTTCATCGCCGCCAAGTCTTATCTGAGCATTGAAATTGCTCATATTATAACTGCCAAAAATGTAACCGGCGGAAAATCCGGGTTGCCATGTCTCTGGCTGGCTTCTGATTAAAACAGCTCCTCCCGTTCCGGCTCCATACAAACTGCTTGCTGGTCCTTTGACAATTTCCAGTGACTGAACATGGTAAAAAGAAAGTTGATTCAGGTATGTGTTGCCACCTGGATCGGTAAAGGGAATTCCATTGAGGTAAACTTTTACATTTCGAACGCCAAAAGGTGACCTGAGCGTGCTTCCGCGAAAATTGAGCCGATAACTGGCGGGTGACCTTTCTTCCATCCTGACTCCCGGAATAGTATTCACGGCAGACAGCAGGCTCATGTTGTTGAAGCGTGTTAATTGAGCAGGTCCCACCCACCCAATAGGAGCCGCAACTTCGGAGATCTTTCGGTTTTGTTCAAACGCTCGAATGATTACTTCTCTTAAGGTATCCACACTACTTGAATCAGCGGAATTATTTCTGGCGGTTGTTTGCGCAAAAGACAAAAACCCACTAAACAGCAGCGAGGTAAGCAGTATAGTTCTTTTCATCCGATTGGGTTTATCCTGTTATAAAGGTAGAACAGAATATTTCATTATCTTGACGCGCGAATATAATTTCCTTGGTTTCAAACGCTTGTGCACAGTATAATATTTTATGCAAAAGCATTCGAAGTTGAACTTGTTCGATTTTACCATGATCGTCGTGAGCCTGGTTATTGGTATGGGTATATTTCGGACACCCGTTAACGTTGCCAAAGCTGTGCCGAGTCCACTTGTGTTTTTTGCTGCGTGGCTGGCTGGGGGATTCATTGCCATTTGCGGTGCGCTTACTTATGCCGAAATAGGGTCCAGGTTTCCCGTCACGGGGGGATATTTTAGAATTTTTTCCTACTGTTACCATCCTTCGATCGCCTTTGCTGTCAATTGTGTTATCCTTATTTCTAACGCAGCCTCTCTTGCAGGAGTTGCTTTGATTGGTGCAGAATATATCGCAAAAGTTATTTTTCCCGGTGCCTCCAATTACGAGACGATCCAGGTCGTGATTGCGATTGTTTCAATCAGCATATTTTATGGAGTAAACCTGGCAGGACTAAAGATGAGTGCCAGAACTCAAAACGTACTTACGCTGATCAAAATTGGCATGGTCCTGACTCTCATTCTTCCTCTTTTTTTCGCTCATCCTGCCCCACAACCTCTTTTGGATCCTTCTGTCAGCAGCGGAACGATCGGCGAATATCTCAAAGCTTTCGGCGTAGGCCTGGTGGCTGTATCGTTCACCTATGGCGGCTATCAACAAACCATCAATTTCGGCTCAGAAGTGCGGAATCCAAACAGGAATATTCCCCGCGGGATATTCATAGGCATTTCAATTATCATAGTCTTGTATCTCACCATCAACTACGCTTATTATTCAGTGATCGGATTTCAAAACATGAAAAATGCGCAAGGGATTGCGGCTATCATGGCTAGCCATGTTTTTGGAAACGCCGCAGGCAAAATCCTGTCGGTGTTGCTATTTCTTTCTGTTCTTGCCTATGTCAATGTGCTGCTCATGAGCAATCCGCGAGTCATGTTTGCCATGAGTGAGGATGGTGTGCTGCCTGCAGTATTCAGGAAACGGAATACCACCACTGACGTCATGGTTATTTCACTGACAGCTTTTGCCACAGCCTGTGTAATTATTGTTTTTTGGGCCAAAAAGTTCGACGAAATTCTAAGTTTTTCTATTTTCCTGGATTGCTTTGGTATGGCACTTTCATCGGGAAGTATTTTCATTTTGCGGAAACGAACAGCCCATCTCGATCCAAAAAGCATCTACACGATGAAGTTATATCCGCTGCTTCCAATTATTTTTATTCTTGCCTATGTTTTTGTCGGCATCAGCATTTTTATTGACAAACCTTCTACTGCGTTGACAGGTTTGGCAGTGCTCGCAGTTTTTATGATCATTTATTTTGTATCCCATCGGGAAAGAAGAAAGGATATCACTTATTCTTGACAGTTAGTGAAGAGCGGTGAGATCAGTCAGGATGCCTGCCGGAGATTTCATTTTTTCTATGGATGCACCAACAAACGCGCTGTTAAGCACGGGCAAAAGGAAGCGCGGTGTTATCTTTGCTCCGCCGCAGAGGGGCCAGGGACTGCCCGCACCTAACGGTACGAACGGGAGTGAAATTGCAAGTATATCTAATCCTTAAGTCTATGGATCTGTCATTTATATTAAATGAATTAGGTGAGGATCGAGAGCATTATTTTAATGCCATCGCACCTCCCATCATTCAGACAAGCAATTTCAGGGTGAATACTGTCGATCAGCTGAAAAGCTTATTCGAAGATGAGTATAGCGGCTATTTGTATAGCAGGGGGCTGAATCCTACGGTCGACATCCTGCGCAAAAAACTGGCTGCTTTGGATGGCGCCGAGGATTGCCTCGTTTGCAACAGTGGAGCATCCGCTATTTTCCTTGCTGTATTGGCAAATGTGAAATCGGGTGATCATATCGTTTCTGTCGAGAGGCCCTATACGTGGGCGCAGCGAATGTTCGATGTCATTCTCCCCCGATTTGGTGTCTCCACAACCTATGTTGACGGCCGGGATATTGCCAATTTTGAAATGGCAATTAAGCCTAATACTTCCCTGATTTACCTGGAATCTCCGAATTCCTGGGATTTTCGCCTCCAGGATCTTGCAGCCGTTGCGGGTTTAGCCCGATCCAAAAACATTACTACTATTATTGATAACAGCTATTGCACACCGTTATATCAAATGCCAATCGCACTTGGAATTGACATAGCCATGCAAACTGCTACCAAATATATTAGTGGTCACAGTGATACTTTGGGCGGGATACTTACTGGCACCACCAAGATGATGAAAAAAATATTCGATAGTGAATACCTCAATACGGGCTGTGGTATTCAGCCTTTCAATGCCTGGCTATTAATTAGGGGACTAAGAACTCTTCCTGCCAGGCTGGCCCGTATTTCAGAAAATACATCCCGGGTCGTTCAATTCCTGCAGCAGCATCCGGTGGTGGAGCGAATTATTTTCCCGTTACATCATTCGTTCCCACAATATGAACTGGCAAAAAAACAAATGAAAGGCGCGTGCGGACTTTTGAGTTTCCATATCAAGGCGAACAGTCGGCGGCAGGTCGTAAAGTTTTGCGAATCACTAAAACACATTATGATGGCAGTGAGCTGGGGTGGCCATGAATCGCTAATCCTTCCTCAATGTGCCGGATTGTCGGATCAGGAATTTGACCAGGAAAATCCCGACCATCGCATGCTAAGACTTTATGTGGGATTAGAAGAACCAGAATACCTGATTTCCGATATCGAACAGGCGCTTTCAAAATCAGCTTTAATTTAAGGTTTTTTTTACTTGCCGATGAAGCAGGAATCGGTATTTTAGTGCTCTTTTTTGAAACCGCTCATCAAAAATCTCAGTCTGACTGCTAACTACGTTTAAATTTGTTGCATGAGAATAAAAAAACTTCTAACCTTATCTCCATTTCTCATATTTTTCGCATGTCAACTCCGGGCTCAGGATAAATGGGACTTGAAAAGATGTGTTGAATTTGCACTTCACAACAATATCTCCATCAAACTCGCTGATGTTGATGCCAGGGTATCAAAACTTGTGTACGAACAATCTAAGTACCAAAGATTCGGTCAGGCTCAATTTGCCACGCAGTTCGGACTTAATTTCGGACGTTCGATCGATCCAACTACCAACCTCTTCACCAGCAATCAATCGGTTTTTCAAGGCATCAGCCTGCAAGCCGGAGCAAATCTTTTTAATTGGTTCAGCCAAAGAAGATTGATCGAAGCCAATCAATTTGGTTATGAAGCACAAAGAGTAAATATAGATAAAGTCAAAAGTGATGTTACTTTGAATGTGGCTGCAGCCTATCTCACCGCTCTGCTTTCCAGGGAGCAGGTCAATCTGAGTCAGACGAAATTGGACCTGACCAGACATCAGTTGGATAATACAAGGAAACTGGTGGCTGCCGGCTCAGTGCCCGAACTGAACGCTGCTGAACTGGAAGCACAATATGCAACCGATACGTCAAGCCTAATTTCGGCTCAGCAAACTTTTGACATAAATGTGTTGAGCTTAAAAGCGTTTCTAAACCTGGACGCAGCTGCGGAATTTGAATTGGACACGCCTCCCATAGAAAGCATTCCTGTTGAACCGATCTCAGAATTACAGCCGGATTTAGTTTTTTCAATGGCTTCAAAAACCTTTCCTCAGCAAAAAATGAATGAGCTTCGCGTTGTATCGGCTCAAAAAAATGTACTGGCGGTAAAAGGCATTCAATTCCCTACACTTTCGGTCTTTGGAAGCTTGGGAAACAACTTTGCAAATGACCTGAAAGCAAGTGAATACTCATTTGCAGATCGGCAAACGCAAGCTTACGTAAATACTCCCGGAGGACCGCTTTTTGTTTATACACCAACAGTAACCAGTACGAAGTTAGTATCACAACCCTTTGGAAAAGTTTTCAATGATTACTGGACTCAATTGGATAATAATTTTCGTCAGCAAATAGGATTGCAATTGAGCATCCCAATTTTTAATGGAGGTCAGTACCGGACAAATTATCAAAAGGCAAAATTGAATGTACAGACAGTTACCTTGCAAAAGGAAAGCGACTTGCTCACGCTCAAACAAAATATTTACCAGGCATACTTCAATGCAGTTGCATCCCTTCAAAAATTCGAATCAAACAGGAAGGCAGTAGCAACGGCAGAAAGATCATTTGATTTAGCAACCAAACGATTCAACGTTGGACTTTTGAGTACGATCGATTACCTGGTCAATCAAAATAATCTGTTCACTGCGAAGATCAATCAAATCTCATCACACTATGATTTTGTTTTCAAAATGAAAGTGCTTGAGTATTACAAGGGCCTGGGAGTAAGACTTTAAAAAAACCTAATTTATACGAATTGTTATGAATAAGAAATTCATTTGGATAATTGTCAGCCTGGTTGTGGTTGTCGTCGCGCTGGTCGGACTAAAAAAGGCTGGTGTTTTTGGCAAAGATGAAGGCATAAAGGTGTCAATTGAAAAAGCCGCCAAACGCACGATTGTTGAAACAGTCACTGCCAGCGGAAAAATATATCCTGAAGTTGAAGTGAAAATGAGCCCTGATGTCTCCGGCGAAATAGTCGAGTTGAATGTGCAGGAAGGAGACAGTGTGAGAAGAGGACAGGTATTGGCCAAAGTATACGCCGATATTCTAACCACCCAGCGCGACCAGGCCGCAGCACAACTCAATCAGCAACAAGCTACGGTTTCTAATTATACAGCACAGCTTTCCGGCCTGAAGGCCACCATGGAACAAACGAAAGCTCAGTTTGACAGACAAAAGCAATTGCTGGATCAGAAAGTGATTTCGAGAGCGGAATTTGAACAGGCCGAAAGTGCCTTCAGGTCAGCAGAAGCAAATTATAACGCAGCCCTTCAAAATGTTAAAGCCAATATAGCGAGTGCATCAAGTGCAGAAGCTGCCCTCACCGTTGCTGCCAAAAACTTAAGCAGATCGACTCTGGTTTCACCCATTGACGGTGTCATTTCCCAATTGAATGTTAAGAAAGGCGAACGAGTAGTGGGGAACTCCATGATGGCCGGGACTGAAATGATGCGCGTGGCGGATATGAGCAGAATTGAAGCTATTGTTGACGTAAGTGAAAATGATGTTCCGAAAGTTCACCTGGG
>PSRA01000062.1 GCA_003175695.1 Bacteroidota bacterium
TTCTAAATATTTATAAGCAAACCAATTTTAAAACCAAAATTTCAACCACATGATTTTACAAAACCTGGCCAGGTCGAGGGCGAATGTATGCCCGGAGATGGCAATCAAATTAACCCGTTCACAAAAATGGCGGCTTGGAATTACAATGTTCGGCGGTAAAATTCTAGGGCTTTTCATTGTTCTACTTGCGATGGGCTTTTTGCCGGCCATGTTAGGTACGCCAGCGCATGCACAGTCTACTTACACTGCACATGAAACCTCCATGATTAATTCAATTAATACAGTGTGGACACTCGTTGCAGCTTTTCTGGTATTCGGCATGCAGCCAGGATTTGTGTTGCTTGAAGCTGGTTTCGCGCGCAGGCGTGAAACGGTAAACATTCTCATGGAATGTATTTTTGATACCTGCCTATGTGGTTTGCTGTTCTGGGCTTTCGGTTATGCCTTCATGTTTAGTCATGGCAACGGCTTTATTGGATACCACTGGTTCTTCCTGGCTGGTGCTCCTGACACATATGAAACTACGGGCGTTCCGGTAATAGCTCACTGGATATTTCAATTTGCTTTCGCCGATACATGCTCAACCGTCACTTCCGGTGCCATGATTGGTCGCACAGGTTTCCGTGGCGACATCCTGTACAGCATAGGCGTGACTGGTTTTATTTATCCAATTATTGGCCACTGGGCATGGGGACCTGATGGATTCCTTGCGCTGATGGGAAGTTCCGGTAATTTCCTTCCTGCTCTGGGACAAGGATTCAGAGATTTTGCAGGATCAACAGTTGTTCACACGATTGGTGGAATGGTTTCGCTTGCCGGAGCCATTGTGCTGGGGCCGCGACTGGGCAGAATTTTCCGACGGGACGGTGGAGGGCCAATGCCACCTCACAATCTTACGATAGCTGCTGTTGGTGGATTTATTCTTTGGTTCGGTTGGTATGGATTTAACCCAGGCAGTACACTTTCTGCTTTGGATGCCCAGGGCATTGGACGCGTGGCTACCAACACCACGCTGGCAGCATGCGCAGGTGGCATGTCGGCTATGATGATCGCTTTGTGGACTGGACCGACTAAAGGAAAATTTGATCTCGGTTTCACTACCAATGGATTCCTCGCAGGCTTAGTTGCTATTACTTGCCCTTGTTACTGGGTAGATCCCCTGGGAGCAATTTGCCTCGGTGCAGTAGCGGGCGTAGTTGTCGTATTTGGAGTTCATTTACTCGAATATTTTAGAGTTGATGATCCAATTGGCGCAGTTCCCGTGCATGGATTTGCAGGTATATGGGGCACCTGGTCGCTTGGTCTTTTCGCTGCTGGAAAATATGGCGCGACGGGCGCAACAGGCGCAGATAATTCAAGCCCTGTAGCAGGATTGTTCTATGGTGGCGGTACATCAGTTTTGAAAGCGCAGATCATAGGAAGTACCACCATAACCATTGCAACCTTTGTTGTTGCATTTATCATGATGTGGGCGATCAGACAACTGCCTCATCCATGGAATCTTCGCGTGGAAGGCAAAGGAGAAGTTGGACCGGGCGGATTGGATGCTTGGGAACATGGTACGGATGCTTATCCCGACACTGACGATCTGCAAATTCCGAGTGCACCTGAAAAAGGTTTAAAACCTGCACCTCAATACAGTGCCTAGGATCCGAATTGTAGACTGAGGAGCGAGTTTTTTTAATTAGACTTTAAATAAAACAGAATGGGTAATGCTTAACATTACCCATTCTGTTTTTGCTTCTGATGACTATATAATTGCCCGTTGCAGGATTCGGTCAGGCAGAATTTCTTGCTGCGTTGATAATTCCAAATGAGCAACGTATGATCAGCTTTTCGTAAACTTCCTTCATTGGTGGACTCATCAACCCCTGTTCCATCTTTCTGAATTTCGTAATGGCATATTGTTGGATGGTACTCAATGGCAGCACAATTCTTTCTCTCATCTGGATGGAAAGCTGCTCGACAGGATAATCAGCCATCAGTTCATGCTTGCCTGAAAGTTTCAAAATATATTTTTGTGTAAGTTCATACTCTTCAAAAATATTATTCCAGATATCACCATATAATGGATGCTTTGAATAATTCTCTGTCAGAGGGAAGAAACATTTTTTCATCGCCATCTCACAGTTATCCATAAGGGTCTTCACATAAAGAGCATTATGGTATAAATCTTTTAGCTGGTTCCATTTTCCTTTTTCTTCCATGTACTTCAGGGCTGTTCCCACACCATAAAATCCCGTAAGGTTTTGTTTGAGCTGGCTCCAGGAGCCCACAAAAGGAATCGCTCTGAGATCCTTGAATTCCATTTTGCCTGTACCTCTTTTCGCTGGCCGGCTGGCAATGTTGGTCTCACTGTAGAACTGAAGAGGACTCACTTCAGTAAGATATTGCATGAAATAAGGATGATTCTTCAGTTCTGTATAGCTCTCAAAACTTATTTCTGCCATCTCCTTGAACAATTGCGCCTCACCTGGTTCGAGTGTCACTTTTAAGGAAGAAAAAAGATCATTCGAAATGCCTGCATGGATCAATTCTTCAATATTATATTGGGCAGAATCAGTAGTTCCAAAATTAGAACTGATCGTCTGTCCCTGGATTGTCAGTTGAATTTCTTTGTTGGCAATATTTTTTCCCATGGAAGCATAATACTTATGGGTCTTGCCTCCTCCTCTTGCAGGAGGCCCTCCTCTTCCGTCAAAAAATATTACGTCAATGCCATACTCTCTTGAAATCTTTGTCAGCTCTTCCTTGGCATGGTAGATCCCCCAGTTTGCCATCAGGTAGCCGCCATCTTTCGTGCCGTCAGAAAAACCTACCATGATGGTTTGTGTATTCTGTCTTTGACGAAGATGCTTGATGTAGGCAGGATTTTCATAAAGCTCCTGCATGATCCGGGGCGATTGCTGCAAGTCTTCAACGGTTTCAAACAGAGGAACAATATCGATGTTTAACTCCTCTTTTTTCCAACCATTGAGAAGGAATAAGCTGTATACCTGCATTACATTGACTGCACCCCTGCAATGACTAATAATATACCTGCTGCATCCGGCCGGACCATTGTATCGTTGTATGGTTTTGACAACGCCGAGGGATTCCATCGTGTCACTAATCAGTGGATCTTCATACAAGGAAGGATTGGCTGTACCACTTACTTCCGTCAGGATCTTAATTTTTTCTGCCGGTGTGAGTTCCTGGTAATTGGCAGGCAATAATTTTTCTTTTTCTGCTATGGCCTGGAGAACTCTCCCGTGAACAGAACCTTCCTGACGGATGTCGAGTGTGGCAAAGTGAAGACCGAATATGTGCACTTTGCTAATGAGATTATCCACCAGGTGAAGAAACAGTCCATTGTGTTGGAAGATCAGTATCTCCTTGATCTGATTCAATGCTTCCAAAATTTCCCGGGCGCTCAAATCTGTTTTGTGACCAGGAACGAAAATATTGTTATACAATTTTTCTTCAAGACTATTCAATATCGTATCTACTCCTTTGAACGTGAGCCTTCTTTTTAATCTCCGAACGTCCAGGTAATAACATTTGATGATTGCTCCGCGCAACGATTCTGCTACTTTCAAAGTGGTTGCTGAGGTGACAAATGGGTTACCATCGCGGTCGCCGCCAGGCCAAAATCCCATTTTGATAATGGGGTTGGTAGGTGATACCGCATCCGGAAACTCAGCTCTCAGAGAAGAAAGGATTTTTCCTGCTGAATGATAGAATACATTTTCGAGGTACCAGATCAGGCTGATAGCTTCGTCAAATGGAGTTGGTTTTTGTTTTTTGAGAAAAGGTGTCTTGCCCAATTGCTGCATGTACATGTTGATCTTGCTCGCATTGTTTTCAACCACTGCTTTGGACAAGTCATTTATAATACCCAATACGGGACCTGGATAAAATTGAGTGGGATGGGCCGTCAATACCATTCTTACTGAATAATCCTTCAACTTCATCTTTAATTCATCTTCTTTATTAAATTGAAGCACTTCAGAAACAAGATGCTTAAGTGTTCCAACGCCTCCCATATCATTCACCTCCTTGAAAGAGGCATCTTCAAGTGCGTCAAAGAGCACGACCTGCCTTTCGACATATTGAACAAATCGGAAGAGGATGTCTGCCCGGTCACGCTCGCTGACATAGTTCGTATGCTTTGCGAAGAATTCTTCAATGATCTGCTCAGGACTTTGTTTTTTCTTGTAACCATCTTCACAATAGATCAGAAGCAGTGACAACAAGATTCCAGTCTTTTCGATCCGGTGAAATGGCAGCGAAGTGAAGAGGCTGTTGTAGAGTTGAAATTTGATTCCAACCAGGTTTTTGAATTGCTGCAAACCCTGCGAAGAAAGGTAATTCATAATGTCAATTTAAAATCGTTCAACAAATACTATAGCTAGCAGCAATCAGGCGAAATCAGGCGCCAAAATAATTAATTTTCATCAAAAATATTTCCTATTCATTATTTATTTCATAATAATCACTACCTTAGCGCTCCATTTTGAATCAAGTGAATTGTCCGACGCAACATATCCATTCGGTTTTTACTTCAGCAACTTGCTCGACCTCGCTGACTACTATCACTATTACTATTACAACCCTGTAAAGGGTTGCATATTTCCATATTATTCATTGGGCACTTGCCGAAATTCAACACAAATATCACATTCATTTTTCATTTTATTATTCAAATTCATTTCTTAACATGCAGGTCTTAAAATTCGGAGGCACTTCTGTAGCGAATGCTTCCAACATCAATAAAGCAGTTGACATTGTAAGAGAGGCGGCTAAAAAAGATAAAACGATCGTTGTTGTTTCAGCCCTTGGAGGTATTACGGATGCACTGCTTCAGTGCGGCAGCCTTGCCGCCGCGGAAGATGAAACATATAAACAACATTTGCAATCCATCGAGCAGCGTCATCTGGAGACAGTGAAAGCCCTGATCCCCATCACGCATCAAAGCAGCGCGTTGAGTCTGGTGAAGAAAAGATGCAATGAACTGGAAGATATATGCAATGGTGTTTGTTTGCTTGGAGAATTGTCTGTACGCACGCGTGATAAAATTCTTAGCTATGGAGAACTTCTTTCATCACATATAGTCTCTGCAAGACTCGCTACCATGGGTGAAGGAAATGCATGGAAGGATTCAAGGGAATTGATCAGGACGGATTCGCAATTTGGTTATGCGGTGGTGGATTTTGAGAAAACCAGCGAGTTGATGAAGGAATATTTTGCAGGAACACCTGAATCTTTGTTTGTTGTTCCGGGATTTATTGCATCGGACAGTAAGGGTGCTACTACAACTTTGGGCAGGGGAGGTTCAGATTATACTGCTGCCATATTTGCAGCGGCCGTCCACGCAAGAGTAGTAGAAATCTGGACTGATGTGTCGGGCATGATGACTGCAGATCCACGACTGGTGCCTAACGCAAAAGTGATTCCGAATATCTCCTACCAGGAAGCCATGGAATTATCTCATTTCGGTGCGAAAGTAATTTATCCTCCCACCATTCAACCGGTGATGAATAAAGGAATCCCAGTTTGGATCAAAAATACTTTCTCACCGGACCACGCGGGTACGCTGATTGAAAAAGTCGCTTCTCGAAATGGCAGCAGCATCCGTGGCATTTCAAGTATCAATCATATCGCCTTATTAAGCCTCGAAGGAAGCGGGATGGTCGGAATACCTGGATTTTCCAAAAGGTTGTTCGAAGCGCTGTCAAATGAAAAGATCAATGTAATCCTGATCACCCAAGCTTCTTCAGAACATTCAATTTGTGTGGGAGTGGAACAGGCAGGCGCATTGAGAGCCAAGGACGCTGTCGATAAAGCCTTTGATTATGAAATCCGGAGTGGTAAAGTAGAACCGCTGGTTATTGAAAGTGAATTGGCCATTGTGGCACTCGTGGGAGATAACATGAAAAGCCATCCGGGAATCAGTGGCAAGATGTTCGGATCGTTGGGACGAAATGGGGTGAATGTGCGCGCCATTGCGCAAGGTTCTTCCGAAAGAAATATTTCCGCTGTAATCGCAAATGGTGACGTCAGGAAAGCAATCAATATCCTGCATGAAGAATTTTTTGAAACTACTCACAAACAATTGAACCTTTTTGTCGTCGGAACAGGCAATGTGGGAAGTCGATTGTTGGCTCAGTTAAAGCAGCAATACGACTATTTACTTGAACATCTTCGCTTACAGGTTCGCGTGATAGGGCTCGCCAACAGCAAAAAAATGATCTTCAGTGATGAAGGTATCGACCTGGATCAATGGACAGATGCGTTAGAGGCAGGCGAGCACATGAACCTGTCGAATTTTATTGAAGTGATACGCTCCAAGAATTTGCGAAACTCTGTATTTGTCGACATTACAGCAAACGAACAGGTTGGGACCAGCTATGCTTCCCTGTTACAAAAAAGTATCTCCGTTGTTGCCTGCAATAAGATTGCGTGTTCTGCGCCTTTTGTCTATTATAAAAAATTGAAGAATTTAACGAGAGAATACAATGCTTCTTTCTTCTTCGAAACCAATGTGGGAGCGGGGCTGCCAGTTATAGGGACACTCAATGACCTATTGAGGAGCGGTGACAAAGTGAACCGGATAGAAGCAGTATTGAGTGGTACACTTAATTTTGTTTTTAATCATTATAAAGGAGACAAAAGTTTTGCGTCAGTGGTAAAGCAGGCGCAGGATGAAGGTTACACAGAACCGGATCCTCGTTTGGATTTGAGTGGCACCGATGTAATGAGAAAGATTATGATCCTGGCAAGAGAAGCTGGCGAGCGGATTGAAATGGAGGATATCACCAACCAGTCATTTATGCCTGCATCCTGCATGACAGGCTCCGTCAGCGAATTTTATAAGGCGATGGAAGCGGAAGAGGCCCATTTCAAAAAGTTATACCAGGATGCTGCTCAAGAAGGAAAGAAATTGAAATTTGTTGCCAAATATGAAAAGGGAAAGGCATCAGTGGGTTTGCAGCATATAAGTGAGGATCATGATTTTTATCATCTGTATGGAAAGGATAACATAGTGTTATTCTATACGGACCGATATCCTGAACAACCACTTGTCGTGAAAGGTGCGGGCGCGGGGGCTGAAGTTACTGCATCCGGTGTATTTGCTGACGTGATACGTGCAGCCAGCGCTTAATTTGGTTCTCCGACTCAGTTACCAATTACCAGTTGAAGCTGGGTACCGGAGCCGATTAGAAAATTGGCATTCGACAAAGATTTCAATCATGCAAAGGACAGGATTTATTTCATGAAAAAGATAACAATTCACGCACCGGCTACAGTG
>PSRA01000177.1 GCA_003175695.1 Bacteroidota bacterium
AGTCCCCGCAATTGGCGAGATTCCTAACTTCTTAGCCATAATTGTATTGATTTTGTTTGGTTAATAGAATAAATACCCAGTTGGGGTTTGGGCGTGCAAAGTTATACGAATTTTATACCAAAGATCTTAAAATCGCCAAAAATTGAACAGATGACAGGTCAAAAAGCAAGGATGTCAGGAATTATCACCCTGCAACCCATTCACGAAGCAGCAAAAATGTCATTTTTTCATTGATCCCGGGAAATACAAAATCTGATAGACCAATCAATTAGGAAGTTTTTGTCCGGATTTTGGAATGATCTACTGATGACAAATCCTTATCTTCGCAGCCTCAAATAAGTTCTTATCAATGATCAGCAGACGAAATATCCGGGTTAAAGTGATGCAGAGCCTTTATGCAATCGAAGCGCAGGAACAGACAGCAAAACCCGGCGAAGCGACAAGGATCCTCCAGAAACATTTTGATCAATCAAGACAACTTTTTGTCTATCTGGTTTATTTTCTCACCGAATTGGCGAAATATGCCGAAACTGACTCTCAGATACGACTATCCAAACATTTGCCAACGGATTATGACAGAAATGTCAACACTAAACTTGCTTCAAATGATTCCTTGGAGAAGATCCTGGCTCATGATTCCTTCCAAAAAGCTATGAAGGAAGATAAACCACACTTTCTGAAAAATACCGAGTTAGTCCGCAAACTGTACCAGGAGCTGATTGAAACGGACGAGTATAAACGTTATATCTCCACGCCGGAAAGAGACAAAAATGCTGAAAGAGAAATTCTGCAGTATGTGTATGCTGATTTCCTCATCCCGAATGAATTTTTTGAAAATCATGTTGAAGAACTCTTTACTAATTGGGATGATGATGCAGAAATGATGAACACGCTTATGGCAGGGTATATAGCTAAACCGCAATCAGTTAATTTCCTGGAGATGCTAAGTAAGGAGAAATGGGAATTTGCCAAAGGCCTTCTTGAAACAGTCATAGAAAAGAGAGAAGTGACCATGGAATATATAAAACCAAAGCTGAAGAATTGGGATCCTGAAAGAATAGCGAGACTTGACATGATACTTATGCAGATGGGCGTGGCTGAGTTTTTGTTTTTTGAAACCATCCCACCCAAAGTAACTATCAATGAATATATAGACCTGGCAAAAGAATATAGTACACAATTAAGTGGCCAGTTCGTGAACGGCATTTTGGACAACATTCACAAAGACCTTGTAAAAGAAAACAAAATGCACAAAGTGAACTTTAAGGCTTCTTGATTGAATGAGTACATTTTTATATAGGTTTGCAAAAAATTGCACATGCGCGTAATTAGTTATTGCTTGCTGGCTCTGGTTTTCCTGTTCAGTGGTTGCTTTAGCTCGGATAAGAAATCGACGGGAATAGCAGGCAATGCAACCAGTAAAATGGACTCATCGCAATTCACCACAATAGAATGGATTGATTCTGCAAACAGGGATTTTGGCAAGATTGCAGAAGGCAAAAAACTCGACGTTACGTTTCGATTCAAAAATACAGGCAGTAAACCGTTGATTATAGAAAGAGTCCAGCCAAGTTGCGGGTGCACCGTCGCCGAGCAACCAACGGAACCAATACTTCCCGGGCAGGAAGGACTGATCAAGGCCTCCTTTAACAGCGAAGGCCATGTTGGCGTTAATAATAAAAGATTATACGTGTATGCCAATACAAAAACTACCCAAAACCATGAACTGAATTTCGTGGTACGAGTAGAAAAGAAGAAATGGTAGTTGATACAAACAGTTAAAAATAAAAAACAAAAAAATGACCCAATTAGCTATTTTATTACAAGCATCCCCAGGAGCAGGAACATTTCAATTCATATTGCTTGGTGGTATGATCCTGGTCTTTTATATGTTCATGATCCGTCCGCAGCAGAAAAAGGCAAAGCAGGCTAAGCAATTCCAGGAAAGCATGCAGAAAGGAGATAAGATAGTTACGATCGCTGGAATTCACGGCACTGTCAATAAAATAAATGATGATGGCACGATCATGATGGAAACCAGCCCCGGCAGTTACCTTAAAATCGAAAAGAGTGCAATCTCGATTGAATGGACGCAAAACATTAATAAGGCAGTTGCGCCTACTACTACTGAAAAAAAATAGTAGATGGCAACAACTGAATGATTAAAAAACCGGATGAACTTCAAATCATCCGGTTTTTTTTTGAATTTGAATTGCTTCATTCGTCTATTTAACTTAAGTTAGGCTGATGTTTTCTAATTATTGTCAATTTCTATGCATCTAAAAGTTGGATTGACTGGCGGAATAGGTTCAGGAAAAAGCACTGTTGCCGGGATTTTTGAAGTATTAGGCATTCCGGTTTATTACGCCGATCAGGCTGCCAGGCGACTCATGAATGAAGACCCAACCTTAAAGAAAAAAATATCCGAATTGTTTGGCGAGGCATCGTACAAGCAGGGAAGGCTGGACCGGGCGTTTATTGCGAGCCAGGTTTTTGGAAACCAGGAAAAATTGAAAAGCCTCAATGCCTTGGTTCACCCCATGACAATCAGCGACGCAAATGAATGGATGAAACGACAAACGGTTCCCTATTCTGTTAAAGAAGCGGCCCTGATCTTTGAAAGCCGTACTAATGAATACCTGGATTATGTGATCGGTGTTTCCGCCCCAGAAAATTTGCGCATATCCAGGACTGTAAGAAGGGATCATATCAGCCTCGATGAGGTGCTTAAACGCATGAAAAGCCAATTACCGGAGGAAGAAAAAATGGCGCGCTGCGATTTTGTCATATATAACGACGAAATCAGTCCAGTCATTCCGCAGGTATTGGAATTGCATGCTGAATTATTAAAGCTTGCGGAGAAAGATATTTAGATCCCAATGAACAGAAGGCGATTTCAGGGACTTGCCTTGTTTTTGAATTTTCCTGCCCTGTTTCAATGAAGCACTCTATGCCCAAATCTTACAGCCAACTGCGCGCATCGGTAGCTATCGCCAAAGCCAGTCTCCTGGCCATGCTGAGAAGCCCCACCTCGGTAGTTTTTTCTCTTCTCTTTCCCATAATTTTCATTGTGGTTTTCGGAGCCATGGTTGACACAAATAAAGTGAATATCGTTGTCGCGTTTACCCCACAATCAGAAATAGCAGGCATTCTGTACAAATCAATTTTGTCGGCAAAAGTTCTTCAGATCGCTCATTATACCAATGAAGAAGCGATGTATGAAGATTTAAAAAAAGGAAGAATAGCCGCGATCATTGATGCAAGGGCCGATTCAAGAATGGCGTTTATCCCACATTACCAGGTGAAATTGATCTCTTCCAGTTCGTCGGCCGACAAAACTCCTATGGTTCATTCCATCCTGCAGGACGTTATTGCCGGTTTGAATGCGCGCCTTTTCCCTAAGAATTTCAGTGTTGCCAGTCTCTCAGTAGAAAAATTGCCGGGCCGTGTGTACAAATCAATTGATTTTATCTTGCCGGGACAATTGGGATTTTCATTGCTCATGGCTGGCGTTTTCGGTTCTGCCTTCCTGTTATTCAGCCTGAGGCAGAGTCTGGTCATCAAGAGATTTTTCGCCACACCTATTTCCCGATTCTCCCTCATCCTGGGAGAAATGCTGAGCCGATTTTTCTTTCAGATCATTGGATTCGCCATTATGGTAGGGCTTGGATATTTTGCGTTCGGATTTACGCTTGTGCACGGTCTGCTCACTTTCGCCGAGATGCTCTTTCTTTCCATTTTTGGTCTCATTATTTTTATGGGAATTGGCTTTATTGTAAGCGGGGTCATCGAAAATGAAAGTTCCATTGCGCCGGTTGCCAATACTATTACTCTCCCACAGATACTTCTTTGCGGGCTATTCTTTCCTATTGATAATTACCCGGCATGGCTACAATCTTTTTGCAGGATTTTACCACTGACTTTTTTTGTCGATGGCTTAAGGAAGATAGCGTTTGAAGGAATTCACATTTGGCAAATGCCAGTTCAAATGGCAGGACTCTTGATCTGGGGTCTAATCATCGGATTTATTACAGTCAGGGTTTTCCGCTGGGAATAATTTTTCCGCAATTAAAGAATTCTGGAGAAATGGGTTTCAGGTACAGTTTGAAGTTCTTAGCAGTTTTTTAACCACAGGGGCGCACGTAGAACACGGAAAAGCACGCAGGCTCACCAATTATTGGCGAGCATCCGTGCCATTATTTGCGAAGCATCGGTCGCTTACTGTGAGAGCTTGCGTGTACCCTTTACTTCAATTTTTCCAGTGCTGCTTTAATTCTCGCCCACGCCTTCTCAATGTTCTGCATACTATTTGCAAAAGAAAACCTGACACATTTGGGTTCCCCGAATGCATCCCCCATTACGGAAGATACGTGAGCCACATTGAGCAAATACATGCTGAAATCTGCTGAATTTTTAATAGTGGTTGTCCCGTCGCTCTTGCCATAGTACGCAGATACGTCTGGAAAAATATAAAATGCGCCTTCTGGTTTAAAGCATTTCAAGCAGGGAATTTCCTGCACCAATTCCATCGTCCTTCTCCTTCTCCTGGCAAATTCTTCCACCATTTCCATAGAAGGCCTGAGGTCTGCTGTTAATGCTATAACACCGGCTTTTTGGGTGATGGAGTTAGTGCCGCTCGTGAATTGACCCTGCAATTTTTCGCAAGCCTTGGCTATATCCACTTGCGCAGCGATATATCCAAGTCGCCAACCCGTCATGGCAAATCCTTTACTCAAACCATTGATGATAATTGTCCTGTCTTTCAAATCTGCGAATTGAGCAATACTTTCATGTTTGCCTACGAAGTTGATGTATTCATAAATTTCATCAGAAATGATGAAGATGTTGGGATGCTTTCTGAATACATCCGCCAATGCTTCTAATTCATTTTTGCTATACACTGCACCCGATGGATTGCAGGGCGAAGAAAAAAGAAATGCCTTGGTTTTTTTGGTAATTGCAGCTTCCAGTTGCGCAGGAGAAATTTTATATCCCGACTCCAGGCTGGTTCGAACTTCCACTACATTTCCCCTGGCAATTTTAACCAGCTCGGAATAAGTTACCCAGTATGGAGTGGGAATGATCACATCATCTCCATCATCGACCAGTGCAAGTATTGCATTCGCCAGGCTTTGTTTGGCTCCCGTAGATGCAACAATATTTTCAGGCTTATAATCAAGGTTATTATCTCTCTTAAACTTCGTGCAGATCGCTTCGCGGAGATCCAGGTAACCAGGCACTGGTGTATAATGGCTCCAATTGCCATCGATTGCCTTTTTCGCCGCATCCTTAATGTGTTCTGGTGTGTCAAAATCAGGCTCTCCAAGACTTAGGTCAATGACATCAACTCCTTTTGCTCTCAATTCACGCCCCAGCTTTGCCATTTTTAATGTTTCTGGCTCACTGAAGCGAGTTAAAATAGATGATAATTGCATAGTTTAAAAAATATTAAGCGCGGCAAAGGTATAAAATTATGCGGGATTTGAAACATGATTTCACGCGCAGTCGCCACTCAGTTATGATGGATAACGCCCAGTGAATTGGTGGTTGTGCTGTCGACAGGAAATTTTGTGTACAAAGTATAAATTTTGGAGCCTGTAAAGGTCATTGATCCGAAGTCATAAAAGCTGGTTGAATTCATCGTTCCCACCACATGATAGGTGCCCGCTTTAATGATAGAGTTACTAGAGAGTGCAGATGGCGTTTGCCTGTCTCCGACAAAAGGAAAATACCTATTGCCCAAATAGAACGTGTCCCTTGCATCCGTGAACTGAACATACAGGAACGGAGCATTGGAAGAAAAATTAAGAAAACGTACCGATGAGGATGTGTCAGCTACGGGGTTCAACACATCTTGCAGAATCAATGTTCTGAGTGAACCACCGCTGGTGACACTATCATATGCAAAAAAAGAATAGTAATGAGATACTGAAAGGGCAATATTGCCATCAACATATTTCTGGCCGCCTGAGCCAAGCACCTGAAGGTTATGAATACCCGCAACTGCTGTTAAATATGGATTACCGGCGACTCCTGAAGTACTGCCAAATGGTATTGCTCCGCTTCCGGTTAAAGTATCTGTCAAATCAAACACAATTCTTATTGGAGAAGCATCAGGCGAGACATTAGTAAAACACACAAATGCTTTGTTGCTTTCTGAATTAATGTTCTTGTTACAGGAAGATGCTGCGAAACAAAAAACAGAAACTAAAATGCTCAAACAAAAGAATTGATTATTGCGACAAACCATTACTTATCATATTTTAAACTGAACTTCGACAAATTGGGCGAATGAAGCCTTTTTCTTTTCAATTCGTAATCGTAAATAGCCCTGCCCAGCCGCTTCATGAATGGCAATCCCACAGTATCATAGTCATAATGGTCATCATTGAGAACGCCATCCCGGTTACAATACATCGTACAACTCAACATGAATTCAATATGTTTATCGAAATCTACGAAATAGGAAATATCATTGAGGAAGCCATAAGCATCTCCTTCTTTGTTGAAGATTCGAATGTTTTTAGGAAGACTGCCTTTTTCTGATCCCCAAAATAAAAGCTTACCAAAAGCATCCTGAAACTGGGCGGTATCATAATGAGGATAAATCGATTCCCCGGGATATTGTGACATGTATTGATAAACGAAATTATAGTCTTCCTCCCGGATATTGAATCTTTGTCGGGAACCGACCGAGGCGGGAAACAAAACGCTTTGCAATATTTGTTGGAGGGTGAGAAGATTAATCCGGTTTTTCCTTGAGCAATCCAAAGGATGGTTGACTAATCCGCTATCTGTGACATATGCTTTCCCGATAGAATCATTTCGAAGCTGATAGGGATTTTTATTGAATTGCATCGGTTGCTGATAAAGCATTTTTCCTGAAGCGTCGAACATGCTCACTGGGTTTGTGTGGCGGTTCTCATCCTCAGTAAGTGAAATGTCCAGGCGGTGAACGATCTGTGCATCACCATATCCCATTCTTTTCAAATTATCGTTGATGTATTGGGAACCCAGAAATTCATAAAGCCGATTGAATGCATCATTGTCGCTGACCAGAAAAATTTTTCGAATGTACTGGGCAATCGTTGGCCTGCCATCTGGCGTTGTAGGATCATTGAGTACAGCTGTTTGTCCACTATACGCTTTGTCAGTAATGAGACTGGCATTCTTGTTAATTCCTGGCAATCTTAGCTCATTTAATTTTTGCAGTGCAAGAAGCGCCACGGGAAGTTTTACCGTAGATGCCGGATAGAAATAATTGTCGGGATTGTAATGAAAAAAATAATTCTTGAAAGTAGGGCTATTGTTTGCATCCCGGTCGATTTGTGTATATATGATTTGAACTTTCAGTGAATCCCGCATTTTCAACACCTGCTCAAAGTATTGTGGATATTGTTTCATCAAATCTTCGAGAAATTGATCCCCGGTTGGGTCACTATTTTGGTTTTGTGCGGGTAAGAATAAGTGAGAAAAAAGTAAAAGAACAATAGCCAGGAATACTTTCATCGAAATTCATTTTCAATGCGTGAAAATAGTTTGTTCTTGCTTATTTGATGAAATCGGTCGATCTTTTGGATAATTTTTACATAAAGAACGCGAGATTTTGTCCTCTGTGGTTCGCATCGCCCTTCATCAGCTGCCCTGGTCGGATCGCGGCCGCACCGATCACAGAATCAGCCTCTTAGATTGTGAAATTTTTGACTTTGTTAATATCTAATTTTCAATTCTAAAAACTTATCTTTGCCGCTCTAAAAAAAAACACTAAATACCAAATGAGAGCCCTGGTTAGCATTTTTGCTGGATTATTGATTGTCATTTCCATATACCAGCTTTCTTTTACCTGGTTCGTCAACCGGCACGAGTCGGCGATGCAGGAGAAAGCCAAACGATATGTGAGCCACACCAATCTTACGCCTGAAAAGAAGTATCCCGGTGACAAAGAAGCACAAGCCGGATACAAGGATACCCTCGATGAATTATATCAGGCCCGTCTTCGTCACCTGCTCGACAGTACCAAGGACGCCAAAATTACCTGGTGGGGAACCACGTATCAAAAATCGAAAGAAAGCGAATTGCTCCTGGGTCTCGACTTACAGGGTGGAATCAATGTTACCCTGGATATCGCTTTAGATGGTCTCATAAAAGGATTGGCAAATAATCCCCGTGATCCGCTCTTATTACAATCAATTGCGCGCGCGCAGCAAAAGAAAGTTACGAGTGGCGGAGCCAATTTCATCGATCTTTTTGCTCAGTCATATAAAGAACTTAATCCTAACGGTGCACTCGCACCGCAGTTTGCCAACAGCAACCGCAATAAACTGAAATTCGAATCTTCTGATGCAGCAGTCATTGCCTACCTGAAAGAACAGGCATCAGCAGGCATGAAGCAGACTTACCAGGTATTGAGAAACAGAATTGACAAATTTGGCGTTGCTCAGCCCAGCATCAACCTGGATGAAAATAAAGGAATCATCACCGTTGAACTGGCAGGCGCAACCGACCCCGAAAGAGTACGGAATTATTTGCAGTCAACTGCCAACTTGCAATTTTGGGAAGTATATAATATTGGTGAATTGGCTACATCGTTTCAAAATGCAGATAAGGCTTTACAGAATTATCTCAATGGGAATAAAGACACTTCATCACTGAAAAAAGATTCAGCGAGTAAAGATTCTGTTGCTTCTTTATTGAATCAGAATCCGCTTTTCAGGGTTATTCGTCCAGTAAATCCTCAGCAAGACGAAAAAGGTCAAACGAGGTATGCTGCCTATATTGGCCGAACACTTCTGAAAGACACGGCGCTCGCTAATAGTTTTCTTCAAAATCCAGTTGTAAGAAATCAATTCCCAGCCGACGTGAAATTCCTCTGGGGAAAACAACAAAGGGATGACAACGGAAAATTAATTCCTGAACTGGAACTGTTTGCAATCAGAACTATTGCAAATACCGATAAAGCGAAACTGGAAGGTGATGTGGTGACCACTGCACGCCAGGATTATGATCCCGTGACGGGCGGGGTAGTTGTGGAAATGAGTATGAATAAACATGGTTCCGACGTCTGGGCAAAGATGACCGGAGATAATGTCGGCAGGCCTATCGCTATCGTTCTTGACGACATAGTTTATTCAGCGCCTAACGTTATCGGACAAATTACGGGAGGAAACTCACAAATCACGATGGGTGGTGGTAGAAATTCATCACAAACTATCGAAGAAGCGCAGGACTTAGCAAATATTCTCCAGTCAGGAAAATTGAACGCACCGGCAAGAATCGTACAAGAGCAGGTGGTTGGTCCGACCCTCGGTAGGGAAGCTGTGCATGGAGGTGCCTTGGCGTTCCTGATCTCTTTCCTCGTAATATTCACCTTGATGTTGGTTTATTATAATACTGCCGGTTGGGTTGCCAATATCGCGTTGATCTTAAACCTACTTTTTACAATAGGCGTTTTGAGTGCTCTGCATGCCACACTCACGGCTCCCGGTATCGCCGGTCTGGTACTCACAATCGGTATGGCGGTGGATACGAACGTAATCATCTTTGAGCGTATCAAGGAGGAATTAACTCGGGGCAAGAGTTACCAATTGGCCGTGAGCGACGGATACAAACGATCTTTAGCGCCGGTGTTAGATGCGCACGTTACCACCTTCTTAACTGCAGCCATCCTCGCATACTTCGGACTGGGACCTGTTTTAGGATTTGCCACCACGCAGATGCTGGGTATTGTTCTCTCCCTGTTCTGCGGAATTCTCGTCTCGAGACTCATCACTGACTTTTATACCAATAAGAACCGTCACTTTAAATATTTCACTTCTCTCTCACGCAAAGTTTTCCAAAAAGCCAATTTCAAGTTCATCGAATACAGAAAAGTGGCCTACGGCATTTCAGTTGTCGTACTGCTCTTGGGTATCGGTTCGTTCTTCAATGGCTTCAAGAAAGGTGTGGAATTCCTTGGAGGCAGAAGCTTTGTGGTGAAGTTCAGCAAACCGGTTAATGATCGGGAAGTACGCGATCAGTTGAACAAAGTATTTGGAAGGCTTCCTGAGGTTAAGACTTACGGATCAAACGAACAGTTAGAAATCACGACCGATTTCTTGGTTGAAAGGGAAGACAAAGCAGCCGATTCAATTGTTACGAGCAAATTATTTGATGGTTTACAAACTTTCTTGCCTTCGGGTACTTCGAGGGAAGAATTCGTAGGTACAAATAAATTTGTGCAGCAATCTAAGAAAGTGTCTCCGTCAATTTCCGATGATTTAAAAGCTGGTGCGATCAAAGCTACCATTGGGGCATTGATCATCATCTTCCTTTATATTTTTATCAGGTTCCGGGACTGGAGATATTCTTTGGGAACCATCATAGCCTTGCTACATGACGTCTTTGTAATTCTTGCTGTTTTTTCATTCCTGAAAAATGTGGTGCCGTTCCCCATGGAAATTGACCAGCACTTTATTGCGGCGATCCTGACAGTAATTGGATTCTCCATGAACGATACCGTGATAGTCTTTGACAGGATTCGCGAGGATAGCAGGCTCATGAAAGGTGTTTCAAAAGGAGCGATTATTAATAAGGCTGTGAATGATACCCTGAGCAGAACAATCATGACCTCATTAACAGTGTTCCTTACTATTCTTATCTTATTCCTCGTCGGTAGTGAAGTGACACGCGGTTTTGCATTTGCCATGCTGATCGGTGTTATTACAGGTACTTATTCTTCCATTTTCGTGGCAGCCCCTGTTTTGGTGGACCTTGCCAGGAACAAACCATTGGGAAAAGCAGATGAAACTGCCAGTGCGGGCCCGGCCAAGTCAAAACCCGCTCTTACCAAAATGAAATAGAATTTCAAACAGGTATAAGTGAAAATGCCCCGCTGAGCGGGGCATTTTAGTTGCTTTCTTTCCGCCGAAACTCTGTTATTTATGATGCGGATGATGGTGGTGATGCTTTGCCGGGTGATGGCCATGATGATGGGCAGGAAAATGGAAATGTCTTTTTGCAGGGTGCTTCTTAATTCCTGCAGCCATGGTAATACCCGTTATGCCAAAAAGGAATAATACAGATAAAAGATACTTTTTCATATTGACTGGATTTTTAGTTTATGATGGGATCAAATTAGTAAAGAATTTCCAATAATCATAACCTCTCTGGACCTCACAGAAATTGAAGATGCAGGGGCATGAAAATCAGGCAGATCTTTAAATATTATTTAGTCTTATTTTCCTTATATCTTTTATCAGGCGTGCCGTCTTTTTTGACATGCGTGGTAGCAGGCTGGGCTTTTGCGGCTTCTTTGTTTTCCTTGTATCTCATATCTGCCGTTCCATCCTTTTTTTTCGGACCAGCTGTGGTCGCAGCGGGAGTAGCACTGGCAGTCGTCGTTTTCGCTGAAGAAGTCGTGGCTTTCTTGGCTGTCGCTGGCTTTGGAGTGGTCTGTGAAAAGGAGAATCCCGCAAATGCCAGCATCATGGTTGCAAGCAAAAAGATCTTTTTCATAATAGCAATTTTTCTTCAAAATTAGAGGCTGAGGGTAATACAATGCCAACCATCAATCCAAAAAGAGATCGTTAACCACTCCTTAACAATGGTTACAAAAACTAAATCCGCCATGATTTTTAATCCAAAACAATCTGGATTTGAAATTTGAATTCCGCCATTCCTAATTTTTCTTTAACCACCACTTAACCAATTTCTTAACTTACAGTATACGAACTACACCAATTTTGTGTCTGCAGGACCGTTACATATTATGCGATCGTCGATACTTAAGTGGCTGGTTTTAGCCATTACTTTACTGATTTCCCTTATTGTTATTGTCCAGCTTTACTGGCTCAAAAAAGTCTACTCCTTTGAAGAAAAGCAGTTCAATAACAATGTGGTAAAGAGTATCCGGGCTGTTTTTGAAGATCTTGAGATGAATGACAATCCCAAATTGAGTCTGCGTCAACTGATTGTCAATCCACAAACGGATTATTTTTTGTTTAAAGCAGATACAATTCCCCAAAAGGATTCTCTGACCTTTTATTTACAAAGGGAATTTTCGGATTTTGATGTTTTGACCGATGTAAAAATTGGCGCTTACAGCAGCTCTGATGGTAAATATATATATGAGGAATATATACCCTCGCCTGCCTCAGCTTATAATGTGCAGGCTGTGAGTGATTTGCCCGTATATTCAAAGGATTTTGATCATATCCTGCTTTATTTCCCTCACAGGTACAAGTACATCCTGAGCGAGATGAACTTTTGGATCATAAGCAGTGTTGTACTATTTCTGGCCCTTATTGGTCTGGCAGTCAGCCTCTTTTATTTTTATAGGCAAAAGTTTTTGGCTGAGATTCAGAAAGATTTTGTCAACAATTTCACGCATGAATTTAAGACGCCGTTGGCCGTGATGAAAATAGCCGCTGATGTCTTGGCCAAGGATAATATTCTGCGACAGCCGGAAAGACTGAATCGGTACGCATCCATCATTCAAAATCAGACAGAACACCTTCAAGGCCAGGTAGAGCGTCTATTGAAAGCCTCAGCTATAGAAAATAAAAAGCTTCCAATTGAAAAGGAATCAATCGATGCAAATCAATTGATTGAGCAAGCACTCAATAAAGTCCAACCACTGGTCGAACAGAAAAAGGCAAAGGTCGAGCTCAAATCAACCAACGGCCATGCCAATATCCAGGCCGATGAAGCTCACCTTGAATTAGCATTGGTGAATTTGCTGGAGAACGCACTAAAATATTCCGATGACCCACATATCGTGGTCGAAACAGGAGAGGTTGATTCCGAATTCTATATATCAGTAAAGGACAATGGCATCGGTATCGAAAAAAAATATTTGAAGAATATTTTCAAGAAATTCTACCGCGTGCCCACCGGCAACGTACATAATGTAAAAGGATTCGGAATGGGCTTGAATTTTGTCAAACGCATTATAGATGCCCACGACGGCAAAATAAAAGTTCATAGCCTGCCCGGCATCGGAACCGAATTCAAATTATTTATTCCACTTAATTAAATGTATGCAAAACATAAAATCAAAGGTGCTGCTTGCCGAAGATGATCTGTCGTTAGGCTATGTAATCAAGGACAACCTGGTGGATGCAGGTTATGAAGTAGTATTGTGTCCTGACGGGCAGGCCGCCATTGATAAGTTTAGCAAGGATGAATTTGATATTTGTCTGCTGGATATAATGATGCCAAACAAAGATGGGTTCGCAGTTGCCAGGAAAATCCGCCAACAAAGTGATATGATCCCCATTTTGTTTTTGACGGCCAAATCATTGGAGGAAGACAAGGTGAAGGGATTTGAAACAGGCGCAGATGATTTCATTGTTAAGCCATTCAGTATGCAGGAATTACTTCTTCGAATGGAAGTTTTCCTGAGAAGAACCAGAAAAATGCACTCCGAGAAGACAGTTTCGTTTATTATTGGCCGCTTGCAGTTTTCGTATACAGATTTAAAACTTTCCATTGGAAAGAACATTTTCAATCTCACACAAAAAGAAGCCGATCTCCTGAAATTCCTATGCGAACACCCGAATCGAATCCTGAAAAGGGAGGAAGTTCTGTTGAACGTTTGGGGAAAGGATGATTATTTTTTAGGGAGAAGCATGGACGTCTTTATTACCAAACTCAGGAAATATTTCAAGATTGACCCGGCCGTCAACCTGGAAACCATTCATGGCGTTGGGTTCCGATTTAATGCTGCCGTAAACTAATTACACCTATTACCAATTTATTTTTGTACCGGGCAGAATTTTAATTCTCCAACACAATAAATTTGCCTTCAATTTGTTATGGGCGGATGTGATTAAGTTGTCGACTGTTGACGGGTGTCCGTAGGCCAAAAAATTTCAAATGCGATGGGTAAGCGAATTTTTTAGAAAAATTTTAAGTTAATATGAAGAATCAGCGGAAATGGATATGCGCAGTTTTGTAAGAAATTTGTCGATTGGCTGAAAAAGACATCCATCAGCAATTATTGGCTGGCAGTTGACTATTACCACTCCCGAATCCTGACTTCGGACTAAAGACTGTCAACTGTTAACTTACAACCATTTAACCGCTGTTTAACCGGGAATTATTCAACAAATAAAGAATCAAACAATAGTTTTGCAGTCCGTTTTTGAGCAGGGTGCATGATGATATTCAGGTTTTATTTTATTCCAAACTGTAAAGAAATTATCAACAACAAATACCTATGCAAAGACTAAAGGGCGTACTGTTTTTTGTTTTTTCTGCTTTTTTCCTGCAGGGCATGGCACAGGGAAAAGGTGATACTTTACACCTGCAGTTAGATAGCGCCGAAAAATTCTTTCTGAGTCAGAATTATAGTCTCCTGGCCCAGAAATACAATATCGATGCACAAAAAGCCCTCGTGCTTCAGGCCAGGCTTTGGCCCAATCCAAATCTTTCGATTGCTCATGGTCCTGTCTTTCATGTCAGCAACCCGGATGCAACTTTCATAAACAACAGTTCCACCGCTGCCTCTTTATCACAATTGATCTTGCTGGCAGGCAAGCGGAACAAACAAATTAAACTGGCTGAAGCAAACGCCAAATTGTCCGAATACCAGTTCTTCGATCTGCTAAGAACGTTGAAGTATACACTAAGGACTGATTTTTTCAGTATTTATTATTTGCAGAGATCAGCGAGCGTGTACGAAGAAGAAATCAACTCATTACAATTAGTCGTCAACGCATTCATGGAGCAACTGGGAAAAGGATATATAGCGGAGAAAGAAGTGGTAAGAATTAGAGCTCAGATGTACAGTCTGCAGTCCGAATACAATGACCTTCTCAACCAGATTAACGACCTGCAGACAGAGTTAAAACTGATCCTGCAGGTAAAGCCTTCCTGGTATATTGATCCTTTAGTAGATTCTGGAGCAGTGAGTGGTCTCGATCCTGACAAATATTCAATCACTACCCTGGTAGATTCGGCTTATCATAATCGTACAGATCTCCAGATAGCAAGAGCTAACACAGACATCAATAAACTCAATTACAGCTATCAGCGGTCTCTTGCTGTACCAGATCTGACACTTGCATTTTCTTATGATCAGCAAGGTAGTTATGTTAACAATTTCCAGGCCATCGGCGCTGCCATCGATCTGCCTTTCTTCAATAGGAACCAGGGTAATATTAAATCAGCCCGAACCATGATTGATTATAGTACTGCCCTGGAAAAAAGTACAGCGGCCACGGTTGAAGGTAATGTTGCCAGGGCACTGCAGAAAGCCTTTGCCCAGGACAAACTCTACAAAAGCATTGATCCAAAATTTAGCAGAGATTTTAATCGCCTGATGCACGAAGTATTGCAGAATTACCAAAAGAGAAACTTGTCCTTATTGGATTTCCTGGATTTTTATGACTCATACAAAGAGAATATTCTCCAGGCAAATTCTATCCAGAGCAACCGTGTCACTGCGTTTGAAGACTTGAATTATTACACAGGGACCCCTTTTTTTAATAACTAAACAAATGATGATGATATCTAAATACAAATCCGTACGGCTGTTTGGGGTAGTGGCTTTGGCAACTGCCGTCTTTACCTGGGTTGGTTGTCAAACCAAGGATAAGCCTGCAGATGAAAAGCAGAGGTTTGTGTTGCCGGATTCACTTTATAAAACAATTGAAATAGACAGCGCGAGGATGTCAAAAGTCATTAATTCAATCACACTGACGGGGAAAGTAGATTTCAACGCGGACAAAGTGTTCAAAATCTTTCCTCCCATCAGTGGTGTGATTCAGCAGGTGAATGGCATGTTGGGCGATTACGTAAAAAGCGGCCAGGTATTAGCGGTAGTTAAAAGTGGTGAGATGGCGGGGTTCAGTAACGACCTCATAACGGCTGAAACAAACCTGCAAGTAGCGAAAAAATCGCTTGATGCAGCCAATGATATGTTTAAAAGTGGCCTGATGTCTCAAAAGGATCAACTGGCAGCGCAGGCGGCATACGATCAGGCAAAAGCGAGTCTGGAAAAAGCCCAAAGGATCATTCAGCTTAATGGTGGAACTCAAAACGGCGAATACATTGCAAAAACTCCCATCGGAGGATTTATCGTTGAAAGGTTCGTAACCAACAACATGGTCATCCGCGCTGACAATTCAACGCCAATGTTCACGATATCCGATCTAAAGAATGTTTGGATTATCGCCAACGTTTATGAGTCCAATATTCCGTTTGTCAGAACCGGTGACAGCGTCACCGTTACCACACTTTCTTATCCTGGAAAAATATTCAGGGGACGAGTTGACAGGATCATGAATGTACTGGATCCGACCAATAAAGTTATGAAAGTGAGAATCGTTTTACCGAATCCGGATTACATGCTAAAACCGGAAATGTTCGCTAACGTAACCGTCAATACCATTGAAAATAAAAAAATGCTTAGCATACCTTCGAGAGCTTTAATATTTGATCACAGCCAGTATTATGTTTTGGTGTTCAAGTCACGGTCGGATATTTCCATTCGGCCAATTGAGGTAGCAAATATTGTTGGTGATATAGCCTATATCACAACCGGAATGGAGGAGGGAGAAAAAGTCATCGCCTCTCAGGCACTTTTAATTTACCAGGAATTGAATAGTTAGCATTAAAACAGTAGATCGATGAACAAAGTGCTTAGAAGCATAATCGCCTTTTCATTAAAGAATAAATACTTTATTTTTTTGGCCACCCTCGTCATGGTGGTCTATGGGGTGATCACTTTCAACAGCATGCCCATAGAAGCGTTCCCGGATGTTACCAATACTGAAATCACAATTATCACCCAGTGGCCCGGAAGGAGCGCAGAAGAAGTAGAAAAATTTGTGACCATCCCAATAGAAATTACTCTCAACCCCGTTCAGAGAAAAACCAGTCTTCGTTCTACCAGCATTTTTGGACTCTCGGTTGTCAAGTTAATTTTTGAAGATGGCGTTATGGACATGGATGCCCGCATGCAGGTTAACAATCTGCTCAACAATATTGCACTTCCGGAAAATATTACTCCACAGGTGCAGCCTCCCACAGGACCCACGGGTGAAGTATTCAGGTACACGCTAGAGAGTAGTTTTCGCGATCCCCGTGAATTAAAAACTATTCAGGATTGGACGATCGATCGTGAACTCAGATCAGTGCCTGGCATCGCGGACATTGTGAGTTTCGGCGGAATGGTAAAAGCATACGAGATTGGTGTGAATCCACAGAAATTAGTAGGCTTAGGCATCACACCACTGGATGTATACAATGCCGTTAGCAGGAGCAATATCAATATCGGTGGCGATGTGATCAAGAAAAATTCCCAGGCTTATGTCGTGCGTGGAATTGGGATATTGAATGATATGAATGAAATTAAAAACATCATCATCACCAATATCAATGGAATCCCCGTGTTGGTCAAGGACGTGGCCGACGTGGAAATTTCCAACCTCCCCAGGCTTGGTGAGGTAGGAAGAACTGACGCCAATGATAGCAGTGGTCAGCGACTTTTAAAGGATCATCAGGATGCTGTAGAGGGAATTGTGTTGATGCGCAAAGGAGAAAATCCGAATCGTGTCATAAGGGCATTGAGACAAAAGATCGACAAATTAAATGAAAGGGTTCTTCCTTCAGATACCCGCATTATACCTTTTTACAATAGAGAAGACCTGATACGATTTGCCACTCACACGGTGATGCATAACCTAATCGAGGGTATCTTACTCGTGACGTTGATAGTTTCCCTATTCATGTTTAACTGGAGAACGACACTCATCGTTTCGATGATCATCCCGCTCTCACTCCTGTTTGCGTTCATATGTCTGAACTTCATGCATATGTCAGCCAATCTTCTTTCGCTTGGTGCTATCGATTTTGGAATCATCATCGATGGTGCGGTGGTGATGGTGGAGGGCCTATTCGTTGCCCTGGATCATAAGGCCAAGGAGTTGGGAATGGAAAAATTCAACAAGCTGGCCAAAATGGGATTGATAAAGAAGAAAGGTGCGGAATTGGCCAAGGCTATTTTCTTTTCAAAAGTTATCATTATCACAGCGCTGTTACCAATTTTCTCGTTCCAGAAAGTTGAAGGCAAGATGTTTTCGCCTCTGGCCTATACACTTGGTTTTGCTTTGCTAGGCGCATTAATCTTTACCCTCACCTTGGTACCTGTGATGGTGTATACTCTTCTCAGAAAAAATGTTAGGGAAAAGCACAATCCATTCGTACAATTTGTTACCCTGCGGATCATGCAGGGTTTTCGTTTCGTGTTCAGAAACAAGCAAGCTTCCCTGGTAGCCGCATCCATTGTTATTATAGTGGGACTTTATTCATTCCGATTCCTCGGCTCTGAATTTTTGCCCGAATTAAATGAAGGCTCAATCTGGGTCAGAGCGACGATGCCATACAGTATCTCGTTAGACAAATCTGTTCAGGTGGCAGAGCAGATGCGGCAGATTATGATGACTTTTCCGCAAGTGAGACGCGTGTTGTCGCAAACCGGTCGACCAGACGATGGAACAGATGTTACCGGTTTTTACAATAATGAATTTAATGTATCCCTTTATCCTGAAGACGATTGGAATCCGAGAATTTCTAAGGATGAGTTGATAGATAGAATGCGGGATAAATTATCCGTTATCCCTGGCGCTGATCTGAATTTTTCTCAACCGATCATGGACAATGTAGAAGAAGCAGTTTCTGGAGTCAAGGGATCTATATGCGTAAAGATTTTTGGTGATTCATTGAACTACATGGAAGCCAAATCGGATCAGGTGAATAATATTCTGAAAGGCGTCCGCGGGATTGAGGATCTGGGTGTTATTAGAAATATTGGACAACCTGAATTGGACATTGATCTTGACCAAAGCAGGATGGCACTTTATGGTGTATCCACCTCCGATGCTAATGCTGTCATTGAAATGGCAATCGGCGGAAAAGCCGTGACTCAACTATACGAAGGCATTAAGAAGTTTGATATCCGTATCAGATTTCCCGAAGAATTCCGCACATCGGACGTAGACATCGGCAATCTCCTTGTTCCCACTCAAAGCGGATCTAAGGTACCTATTCGTGAGATCGCTAATATTTCCCAAAAAACTGGGCCCTGTCTCATCTTCCGTGATGACAATGAAAGATACTCTGCAGTTAAGTTTTCCATTCGCGGGCGCGACATGGGTAGCACCATTGCGGAAGCCCAGGAAAAAGTAGATGAGGCTGTGAAACTTAAGAAGGGTTATACCATGGTTTGGCAAGGTGATTTCGAAAATCAGCAAAGGGCTTCCAAAAGATTGGCGGAAGTGGTACCGATTAGTTTGCTGCTCATATTTCTTCTCTTGTTCATTATGTTTGGTAACCTGAAAGATGCCGGACTCGTGTTTCTCAATGTACCTTTTGCCGTAGTAGGTGGCATATTTGCATTGCTCATCAGTGGCACTAATTTTAGCATCTCCGCAGGTATAGGTTTTATCGCGTTGTTTGGAATATGTATTTTAGAAGGTGTGCTTCTAATTTCCGCATTCAAACATAATCTTGAAAGAATAAAAGGCGATAATCCCTTGTTCATAGCCGTTAAGAGAGGTGTCAATTCACTGATACGACCAGTTGTGATGACTGCATTGATGGCAACTATCGGATTACTGCCAGCAGCACTCTCCACCGGTATCGGTTCGGAGAGTTCGAGACCCTTGGCAAGGGTTGTTATTGGAGGTCTCATTTGCGCAACCATATTCTCTTTGTTAATCTTTCCGGTTGTTTTCTTCCTGGCTTATAAAAATGTAGATACCAAGCACCAGGGAGAAGTTGACGAGGCAGCTGGCTCGAGGTAGTTAGAAGAAAAAAGTGGAGAAACAGATCGGAGAGCGCTTAACTGATCGCTCTTGGCTCTGTTTCTCCACTCTTTGTTATCCGACTCACGACTAAATTCTTCTCCTTACATTTGTTTCACCTAAAATTCTATTCATGGGATCAGTTTCTTCAAGTGAACTATATTGGGCCATCGCCATTGCGGTTTTGCTCGCCGGAAGTCTTGCGTTTCTTTTTTGGAAGCAGCGCAAAGAAGCAAAACAGCAGCTAAAGGAAAATGGGAACAAAAAACCAGAAGTCAACGTGAAACAATTACAATTGCAGGCTTACGAAAGGTTATTATTGCTTACAGACAGGATTGCACTACCGAATTTAATTAGCCGGGTGAACCAACAGGGACTCAACTCAAGGGAAATGCAAATGCTCCTCACACAATCTGTAAAACAGGAATTCGACCACAACATTACGCAACAGATGTATGTTTCGCCTGAAGCCTGGGACGCCGTTAGAAATTATAAAGAACAAAATCTTCTTATAATTAACCAGGTTGCATCCATCCTTCCTGAAGGAGCTTCGGGAGCAGATCTGAATAAAAGCCTGCTTGAGTTGATGGTTCAAAATCCAAAAGCTTCTTTGCAGCAGGTTGTTTCAGACGCATTGAGTTTCGAGGCAAAGAAAATAATGAAGTAAGAGATAAAAAAAGAGTTCAAGATCACTGCATCAATGATTATTAATTGAATTGAATGAGCCAGGATCAAAAGAAAAAATTTACCGACAGCGGAATCGAGATCAAATCACTTTACACTTCGAAGGATTTTATACCGTTTGTACAGGAGCCAATCCCAGGGCAATTCCCATACACCAGAGGAATTTATTCCGATATGTACAGGGGGAAATTATGGACGATGCGGCAATATGCCGGATTCAGTACTGCAGAAGAAAGCAATAAAAGATATCATTACCTGTTGAGCCAGGGCGTAATGGGATTGAGTGTTGCATTTGACTTGCCGACTCAACTGGGATATAACAGCGATCATCCGCTTGCGGAAGGTGAAGTAGGAAAAGTAGGTGTTGCGATCGATTCATTAGAAGATATGCAAGCGCTGTTTAAGGATATCAGGCTCCAGGATATCAGCACCTCCATGACCATTAATTCGACTGCTTTTATTTTGCTTGCACTCTACGTCGCACTGGCCAAGCAGCAAGGGGCTGACCTTAGCCAATTGACCGGCACCGTACAGAATGATATTTTGAAAGAATACGCCGCGCGTGGAACTTATATCTATCCACCCAAAGCGTCCATGAGAATTGTCACTGATATGTTTGAATGGTGTAGCAAGAACCTGCCTAAATGGAATACAATTTCCATTTCAGGCTATCATATTCGTGAGGCAGGAAGCACCGCCGTGCAGGAAGTCGCTTTTACATTAAGTAATGGCAAAGCTTATGTACAAGCTGCTTTGAAGAAAGGACTTGATATCAATGTATTCGGCAAACGACTTTCATTTTTTTTCAATTCACATAATAACCTATTTGAAGAAATTGCAAAATTCCGGGCAGCACGCCGGATGTGGGCAACGATGATGAAAGAATTGGGCGCCACCCAACCTGAAGCTATGATGCTTCGTTTTCACACACAAACGGGCGGAAGCACCTTAACTGCCCAGCAACCTTTGAACAATATAGCGAGGGTTACTGTGCAAACGATGGCGGCTGTTTTGGGCGGCACACAATCACTCCATACTAACGGCTATGATGAAGCGCTAAACCTGCCAACAGAAGAAGCCGCACGTATCGCCCTGCGGACGCAACAGATAATTGCGTTTGAGAGTGGCGTGGCCGATACAGCAGACCCTCTTGCAGGAAGTTATTACATAGAAAATCTGACGAACGAAATCGAAAGAGAGGCGTTAAGTTTGATTGAAAAAGTAGATAATCTCGGAGGAAGCATCCCAGCGATCGAACAGGGATTTATTCAAAACGAGATTGCCACCAGTGCGTATTCTTACCATCGAAAAATAGAAAGGGGAGAAAAAATTATTGTGGGATTGAACAAGTACCAATCAGAACAATCCAGCGACGCTCCTTCTTTCAAAGTTGACGATTCAATCCGGAAACTACAATCGGAAAAATTAGCCAATTTGCGCAAAAAAAGAGACCCGGCTAAATGCGACCAGGCGCTCCAAATTCTGAATGATAAGGCAAATAGCGACGAAAACATAATGCCTGCAGTTCTCGATGCAGTGGAAGGCTATTGTACGCTGGGTGAAATTGCCGATACATTAAGGGAAGTATATGGCGAATACAGGTAACATATTATTTACCCCCATTAAATTTTTTGAAATCATTTTTTTTACATCGCCTGTATAAGAGCGAAGAAACAGAGCGGAGAGTTAGGCGCGCTCTCCGCTCCGGTTCTTCGTTCTTATCTAATTAAGGCCCGAGGGCTCTTGCATCAATCAATACCACCTTGGCAAGAATAGTACCGCCTGGCGCAGTAATCGTTCCTCCATTGATACCAAAAAGATCAATGGTAACGTTGCCGGTCGAATGAAGAACTCCATAGGCAATACCATTGAACACTTCCGGAATCGCTTCATAAGTGCTGCCGTTATTAAATGAAAGGTACACAATCACGCCACCGTGATCCTGGATAATTTGATCCAGTTCGGGAACACGAAGATTTGTAGAAAAACTTAAACCACCGTCGCTGGAAGTCCATCCGTTAGGGTTTAAGGTGTAAATAGCGGAAAACGCCTGGTTAACTGTTTGAGTCACTTGTTTCGTACAGGCTGCCAGGCTCACCATGGAAAAAAGGACAATCGCGATTTTTCTCATAAAAAAGGTTTTGCTGGTGGGAACCTCTGATCAATTTGCAAAAAGGCTGCCAATTCTTTCAACACTGATACATTCTATAAGACCAACAAAATTACAAATGGTTTATTACGAAAATCACTTTGCAAGGATAAGTATTGCGAAAAGTTGAAAGAAAAAGAGGAAAAGAATGTAACTCAGGAGATTCCATCGAGGTTCCTGAGCATGTCCCGGGTCATTTTTTCCAAATCGAATTCAGGCTTCCATCCCCAATCTGTACGTGCAATTGAATCATCAATACTCTGTGGCCAGCTTTCTGCAATCGTCTGCCGATAATCCGGAGAATATTGTACTTCGAAATCGGGAATGTGTTTTTTTATTTCGTTGCTAATCTCACTGGGTGAAAAACTGATCGCAGAGACATTATAAGAAGTTCTGATAGTCAACTTGTCGGCGGGCGCTTCCATTAATTCAATCGTTGCACGAATAGCGTCGGGCATATACATCATGGGTAAATAGGTATCCGCTTTAAGGAAACACTTATACTTCTTACTTTCAAGCGCTTCATAAAAAATTTCTACAGCATAGTCTGTTGTCCCTCCACCCGGTGACGATTTGTAGCTGATCAATCCGGGATAGCGAATGCTTCTGACATCGACCGCGAATCGGCGGTGAAAATAATTGCACCAGAATTCGCCTGCATATTTACTTATCCCATAAACCGTGATAGGCTCGATTATCGTTTGTTGCGGGCAATTCAGTTTGGGAGATGTTGGGCCGAACACGGCGATGCTGCTTGGCCAGTAGACTTTTTGCAATTTTTCTTCCCTCGCGATATCTAATACATTCAAAAGCCCTTGCATATTTAAGTGCCATGCCAGTCCCGGATTTTTTTCGCCGGTTGCAGAAAGGATCGCAGCCAACAAATAAATCTGGGTAATATTTTGGCGGATTACCTGAACATGTAACATCTCTTTGTTCATGACGTCGAGAGATACATATGGTCCGGTGCCTCTCAGTAATTCATTTTCTTCCCGCAGGTCGGAGGCAACCACATTTGAATTGCCATAAATCTCTCGTAACGCCTGGGTTAGTTCTACACCGATTTGTCCTGATGCTCCAATAACTAGGATTTTCTCTTTGGCCATTGGCAGTTGATTAGGGAAGCAAACGTAGTGAAAAGTCTTGATGCTAGCCTAGACCAGTCCGGAGTCAGGAGCCTTTGTCCAGCTTCCGGGCTCCTGACTGCCGACTATTCTTATCTTTGCGCCATGGAAAAATTTCTTACAGACCTCTTTGCCAATCAGAAATACGACGAAAATAATTTTTTCCTGATCGCCGGGCCCTGCGTAGTGGAAAGTGAGGAGTTATTGATGGAAGTGGCGGACAAGGTGTCGAAGATGTGCCAAAATCTTGGGATCCCCTGCGTTTTTAAATCTTCTTACCGCAAAGCCAACCGCACCAGCTCTTCTTCGTTTACTGGTATCGGTGATGAACAGGCACTATCATTGGTTCACAAGACCGGCAGGAAGTATCAATTACCAACCACATCCGACGTCCATGCACATGAGGAGGCAGCTATTGCGGCAAAATATGTTGATATTCTGCAAATACCCGCTTTTTTGTGCCGGCAAACCGATCTGCTTATCTCCGCCGCAGAAACGGGTAAGGTCGTAAATGTCAAGAAGGGACAGTTTGTAAGTGGGCCAGCCATGAAATTCGCCGCTGAAAAAATCAGGAAGGCAGGCAATAATCAGGTGATCCTAACCGAAAGAGGTACTACTTTTGGTTACCAGGACCTAGTTGTTGATTATCGAAATATTCCGTGGATGCAGGAACATAAAGTCCCAGTTGTGATGGACTGCACCCATTCTTTACAGCAACCAAACCAAACAACGGGTGTAACCGGCGGCAATCCCCAACTGATTGAAACAATTGCCAAAGCGGCGATCGCTTCAGGAGCTAATGGGCTGTTTATTGAAACTCATCCAAATCCGGCGGTCGCCATGAGTGACGGTGCAAATATGCTCAAGCTGGATCTGCTCGAGGCGCTCCTTCAAAAATTAGTAAAACTCAGAAAGGCGGTGATTTAATAACCGAAGCAACCAATTACAGGTATCGCAGGGGATTTCTGCGAGCTGATATAATATATCGTTTCATGTTCAACCAAAATGCCAGAATGAAATAAATGATGAGAGGAGAACCCATTGTCAGAAAAGAAATATAAATAAACCAGGTCCTGATTCTTGAAGTGGCAATTCCCAATTTTTCACCGATAGCGGTGCATACACCAAATGCTTGCCACTCGATGAATTGCTTAAATCGATTCATAAAACAAATTTAAAAAATTACGACCAAAATTCGTAGCCTTTCGATCTTTTCTAACAATAGAATAACGCATTTTTTGGTAATTTCGCATTTCATTTCGGCAATGACATTTTCTATCAGCGCCAAATAACTAAAACTCAAAATGCATCATGGTCTTCGATCTGGACTTAATTAAGAAAATCTATTCTGGCTTGCCAGCCAATGTAGATGCAGCCCGCAGGCTAACAGGAAAGCCGTTGACACTAGCAGAAAAAATATTGTATGCACATTTATACGAGCCAGCTAAAAAAGCATACGAAAGAGGAAAGGATTATGTAGATTTTGCGCCTGACCGCGTTGCCATGCAGGACGCAACAGCTCAAATGGCTCTATTGCAATTCATGACCTGCGGAAGAGAGAAAGTAGCTGTGCCTTCAACGGTTCATTGTGACCATCTCATTCAGGCAAAGACTGGCGCTGCGGCGGATCTCGCTAACGCCTTGGACATTAATAAAGAGGTGTATGACTTTCTGGCTTCCATCTCTGACAAATACGGAATTGGTTTCTGGAAACCCGGGGCTGGCATTATCCACCAGGTGGTGCTTGAAAATTACGCATTTCCAGGAGGAATGATGATCGGAACAGATTCGCATACTCCCAACGCCGGGGGATTAGGCATGGTAGCAATTGGAGTTGGCGGAGCAGACGCCGTGGATGTAATGGCAGGACTTCCCTGGGAATTGAAAATGCCGAAATTAATTGGAGTAAAACTAACAGGAAGGCTCAACGGATGGAGTTCTTCTAAGGACATTATATTGAAAGTTGCCGGTATTCTTACCGTCAAAGGCGGTACTGGCGCTATAGTGGAGTATTTCGGAGAAGGAGCTGATACGCTCAGTGCGACAGGCAAGGGAACCATTTGTAATATGGGCGCTGAAATTGGGGCTACCTGCTCAATCTTTGCTTATGACGAGAAAATGTCGGCATACCTTAAAGCCACCGGTCGCGAAGAAGTAGCCGCGCTGGCTGATCAGATTCGGGACCATTTGCGTCCTGACCCTGAAGTATATGCGAATCCTAAAAATTATTATGACCAGATTATCGAAATCAACCTCAGCGAGCTCGAACCGCATGTTAACGGACCATTTACTCCCGATCTTGCCTGGCCGATATCAAAATTTGCCGAAGCAGTAAAAGTCAATAATTGGCCCGAAAAATTGGAAGTGGCACTAATTGGATCCTGCACTAATTCTTCTTACGAAGACATCAGCCGTTCCGCTTCGATAGCCAGGCAGGCGATAGACAAAAAACTAAAAACCAGGGCAGAATTTACGATTACGCCCGGCAGTGAACAGGTTAGATTCACCATCGAAAAAGATGGATTTCTGAAAACCTTCGACAAGATAGGTGGCGTGGTTTTGGCAAACGCATGCGGTCCATGCATTGGTCAATGGGCCAGGCATATCGATGATCCCAACAGGAAGAACTCAATCATAACTTCTTTCAACCGCAATTTTGCCAAGCGAAATGATGGCCTGGCATCTACCCACGCATTCGTTGCATCTCCAGAAATCGTAACCGCATTCGCTATCGCGGGCGATCTGACTTTTAATCCTTTAAAAGACAAACTAAGAAACGAAAAGGGAGAGGATGTGATGCTGGATGAACCTTCTGGCATTGAACTTCCTCCAAAAGGATTTTCGGTTGATGACCCCGGTTACCAGGCACCAGCAAAGGATGGCAGCAGAGTTCAGGTAATTGTTAAACCAGACTCTCAGCGTCTGCAATTATTGGAACCTTTCGCAGCCTGGGAAGGCAAAGATCTAAAAGGATTGAAATTGCTTATCAAGGCAAAAGGAAAATGTACCACCGATCATATCTCAATGGCAGGTCCCTGGTTGAAATTCAGGGGTCACCTGGACAACATTTCCAATAACATGCTGATTGGAGCTGTCAATTACTTTAATGAAAAAACTGATCTTGTCAAAAATCAACTAAACGCTCAATACGGCCCCGTTCCTGCTACCCAACGCGCATATAAAGCCGCCCGTATTGGAACAGTGGTCGTGGGAGATGAAAATTACGGAGAGGGTTCTTCACGCGAGCACGCTGCCATGGAACCCAGGCATTTAGGCGTTCGCGCTATTCTGGTCCGTTCTTTTGCCAGGATCCATGAAACCAACCTGAAGAAACAAGGAATGTTGGCTTTGACTTTCGAAAATAAAGACGATTACAATAAAGTGCTCGAGGATGATACAATTGATATCATAGGTCTTACCGAATTCTCCCCCGGCAAACCACTAAAGGTTGTACTTAATCACAAGGACGGAACAAAGGATGAAGTGATGGTTAATCATACCTATAACAATCAACAAATTGAGTGGTTCAAAGCTGGTGGCGCCTTGAATGTCATAAGGAAGCAGTTTGCGAAGGCGTAGTCGGTAGTCACTGTCAGGAGAAAAATACTTGTTGCAGGATGCAGGATTCGAGTGGCTAAAGAATTTCAATTGTTGAAATTCATTGTCAGATAAAAAGCTCAAAGGCTCTTTTGTTTCCGCGATGGAAATAAAGGAGCCTTTGCTATGCATAGTTTTTGCAACTATTCTCGGGGGTTTTAAATGCAAAATGTACTAAGCGAAAAATCAATTTGCAATAAGAGAGAACTTATCCTTTTCTCAATTGGTTTTATTGTCTTGGTTCGACTCATCTCTATTGGAGCATTTGGCCTCATGCCCCAGGACGCCTATTATCAATTCTACGGAGAGCATTTGGCACTTTCTTATTTTGATCATCCTCCGATGATTGCCTATATATTGCGGATATTTACCAGCTTGCTCGGCAGATTTTCGTTTGTAATAAAATTTGCAGATTCGCTCGTCACGGCTTTCAGTTTTTATTTTTTCTGGCGTCTTTCGGATCGCTTTCTGGATGCGGAAGATGCAAAAAAGTCGGTCCTACTCTTTCTTTCTACCTTAATGTTTACCATCCTTTCCCTGGTTTCGACACCCGATGTTCCCTTAGTCTTATTCTGGATCATTTCGCTGATTAATCTACATAGTGCCTTATTTCTTGAAAAGAAATTATGCTGGCTTAGCGCCGGCCTCTTCATGGGACTGGCATTCGACAGTAAATACACGGCCGTGTTATTACCGGGAGGACTCGGCTTGTTCTTATTAATTTCTAATAAATTCCGTTCATATCTCTACTCAAAACATTTTTTTGGGATGCTCACCGTGTTCCTCATTACGATCTCTCCGGTTATTATTTGGAATGTGCAACATGATTTTGCATCATTGAGATTTCAGTCGCAGAGCAGGATGCAATCGATAGAAAGAACAAATTTCGATATCTTTAATTTCTTAGGTTTTATTGGGCACCAGGCGGCTGTTCTTATACCGATCTTGTTTTTTGTACTGATCTATTTCCTGGCCAGGGAATCAGGAAAATTTCTGCAACGAAAATTGTCATTTACACAAGAAAATATCTTCCTGCTAAGTTTCTTCATTCCTGGTTTTGCAGTTTTTTTTCTTCTTTCTTTTTTCTATTGGGTAAAACTAAACTGGACCATGCCTGCTTATATTACCGGCATTATTTGGGTGAGCAGGTTTTTTAATCAAAGGCAACTGATTTGGCAGGTATTATTATCCTTCCTGATTCATATTGCATTAGCAATTGAAATCTTCTTTTATCCGTTCCATGTTGATTCCGACGACACCTGGATCGGCTGGAAAGAACTCTCCGACCAGGTAAGAATTCGCCAGCAACAAAATCCGGGCAGCTTTGTATTCTCAGCTGACGATTACAAAACTTCAGCGATGCTTCATTATTACTTAAACGAACCAGTATATAGTCAAAACATCATTGGAAAACCTGCTCTTCAATTTGATTATGTCGGAACTGATCTGAAATCATTGACAGGCAAAAATGCACTATTCATCGACTCTGATCCTGATTTTTTGGATAACGAGGATGATAAGCCTCCCAAAGAATTGACTCAATACTTTGATCATGTTGAAAAGCTGGATCCAATTTGGATTATGAGAAATGGAACGCCGGTCAGGAAATTTTCAGTGTTCAGTTGTTTTGATTATCATCCTCCACATGGTTGATCAAATCTAAAGTACGCCAGTCTTAGGCAAGTTGCCATTTAAGTCCCGCCTTTTGGCGGCCCAAAAAACTGTGAACAAAACTTAAAAGAATTAAAAACCGTCTTTCGAATAAGATCGAAGACTGTATATTCGTTCTAATATTGTACCTATTAAAATGAAATATCTCCGATTAGCTATTTTCCTGTCGACTGTTATTATATTTTCCGCTTGTTCTTCTTCCAAAAAACTGTCCAAAACAAATGTCCAGGTTGATACTTTGCCTGCACTTCCGGTCTCCCAGGTAGATATTCCGGTTAAGATTTATGCTAATCCTTTATTGGCCAAGGCGGAGCAATTGGTACCGAAAGAATTTACATCAGATAGCTGGCCAAATTTCATTCAATCTTCTTGTGATTTCAGGTACAAATACCGCTTTGTACGTTCTGCGCTTTCCTTGAGCGTCGTCAATAACCAGGTCGGTATTCAGTTTGCGGGCAATTACCAGGTTGCGGGCAGCCGTTGTGTTTGCACTGCAGATAAACCAGTAACTCCCTGGATTTCGGGTAGCTGCGGATTCGGTAAAGAACCTATGCGCAGGGTTCAGATTGCTATTCGATCGCAACTAAATTTCTATCCAACTTATCAAATTCACACCGCAACCAGTTTAAATAAATTGCAGGCGACCGACCGCTGCGAGGTTTCACTTTTTTCCAGTGATGTTACCCAGCTCGTCATGGATAGCATTGCCGCATCTGTTGTGGCTTTTTGTTCTGCATTGGATCAGACAATTGCAGGTATGAGTTTCGCGGGACCTGCTCACCAGGCAATTGAAAAGAGTTATCAAAAAACCTGCATGGGCAAATATGGATGGCTACTTATTAACCCAATGGCTATCCGAGTAGGATCATTGAATTACGTAAGAGACTCTTTCAGGATTGCCCTTGGAATTAGTTGCAAACCCGAAATTTCTTCGGACAGTGTCAATCATGTGAGTTCTCCGCAGGCACTTCCTCCTCTTGATCAAAAAGACGGGGCCAATGGCATCTCCTTATACGTTAATGCCAGTTATGATTACAATTTCATTTCCAAATTGCTTACAGACACACTCAGAAATAAAGTATTTGAATTAAAGGGCAGAACTATCGTAGTTAAAGAAGTGGAAGTAAAGGGATTGCCTAACCATCAGGTACAAGTGAAAATTGACTTTGCCGGCTCTAATAAGGGAAGCATCTATCTGCGAGGCACACCTGTTTTAGATACAGCCAAGCAGGCCTTGAGCATTCCGGACATAACGTACTCTTTGGAAGGGCATGACCTGGCCATAAAAGTTGCAAAAAGCCTTTTTAAGAATAAAATCAAGAAAACCCTCCAGGGAAATTCTTATCTTGATATTGCCGCTTTGGTAAAATCAAATCTGCACCTGGTCAACGATCAGCTTAATAGAGAATTGGCAAAAGGCATCTATTCTTCTGGTAAATGTGCTGATATGAAGGTGATTGGATTGTTGGCAAGAGAGGACAAAATGTTAGCTCAGTTTCAGATCTCGGGCGACGTTTCCGTCAACAGCAGTGGCGTTTTTTAAAGATCTGGACTCCACTTTCCAGAATCTATTGAATTCCAACCAGAAAACAAATCCGGTATTTTCGACTTTAAGACAATCCTGAGGCAACCATTAACATTTGATTTGCGTTATCTATAGCCGTGTAAGGTAGTTGCGCTATTATCTTCCACAAAAGATTAAAAACGACCTTAAAGCATTTGATACCAGGGAACAAACACATAAGCGCGATGTTGATGGGTTGCCGGAACAATGACCGGAGTAGCCAGAAACAGTTGTATCAACTGCTTAAGGGATATGCCATGAAGATTTGCTATCGTTATCAAAATCAAACTGAGCAGGTAGAAGAAGTTGTAAACGAGGGTTTTACGAAATTGTTCAAAAACATTCATCAGTTCGATGAAAACAGGCACGCGGATATTTCGATTGCATTGAAAGGATGGTTCAAGAGAATTCTGATTAACACTTGTATTGACTATTACCGAAAGAATGCGTCCTACATTAACGGGCAGGTGCTGTCCGAAGAAACTGAAAAAATTGCGGATCATACTGAGAACGGCCTCGATGTATTGTCGTACAAAGAAATAATTCAGGCTATCCGGGAACTATCGCCAGCTTACCGGACAGTCTTTAATCTTTTTGTAATTGAAGGGCTGACGCATGAAGAAATCGGTGAAACATTAGGTATTTCAATTGGTGCATCAAAATCTAATCTATCGAAAGCAAGAGAAAATCTTAGAAAAATCCTGACAAAAAAAACTGATCAGAAAACATATGTCACAACTGTCCGATAAAGAACTCGACAGGTTGAGCCGGGAGGCGGCTGAGCGATATCAGCCGGATGAGGACATTTCATCCTGGGAGAAGCTTTCACAGCTTCTGGACAGGGAATTGCCCAATAAGCCGCTCGCCAAACCACCAAGATCCGGGCCATCGCCATTATTTTATGGCGCATTGGTCTTGTTACTTGGAACTGCAACTTTTTTCATCCTTAAATCGAGAAACAATAGAATAGATTCTACACTCAAATCAGAAGCTGTTCATTCAGCAAATAATCAGTCAAAAGAAAATTCCGGTTCTTCCTCTAAAACTAGTGCAACAAAGCAAGCACGGGATCTATCCTCTGTTAACCAAAAAACGGAAAATCCAAACGGAGCAAATCGATCCGGTCTGACAAATGCTGATCAACATGCAGTTCTAAAACCTGACGCAAATTTTGATAACCCTGGTAATTCAGCACAAAATGGAAATTCCCTGAATCAACCTGGTTTGAAGAATAGTAAAAAGATTTCGAATCCTGCCAATTCCCTGATATTAGGGCAAACTACTATCGGAGTGGCCGGGATGAGAAATTCGAAGAATGCAGCCAACAAATCCAATTATCCTGATTCCAGAAATGCATTGAATAATTCAATTGCCAACGCTGGCGTTGCATCTTCAACTGTTGACGGAATCCATGAATCTGGCGCAGCTTCACAAGACAAGAATCTGACTAATCAGGCAAGTCAGGATATGCGCTGGGCCGCATTGCCGGGTCTTGCTAACTATCAGAAATATCCGAACACAAACGGACTTGCACATACGAATTCAGGCCTGCTTGCAAATAGTGCAAAAACCGGATTGCCTACACCTGGTCACAGAAATCAGTCGCTGCGAATCGTAAATCCTTTAAAAATTGGATTTATGATTGCTCCTGACTATAGCAATGTTAAATCTGCGGACAATAATCAGCTAAGTATAAACGTGGGACTTACTCTCGGGTATCAAATTGCAAACAGGTGGTCAATCAATACCGGATTCATCTATACTGTCAAGAATTATGCTGCCAAAGGACAAGATTTCCATGGTCCAAAGGTCTGGACGCCCGCTGGGACGCGTCTAGAATATGTAAAAGGCACCTGCAATATGATTGAAATACCGCTCAATATGCGTTATGATTTCAGCAAGGCAAAATACACTACATTCTTTGCCACTGCCGGGCTCTCGTCCTATTTGATGAAAAATGAATCCTACGATTATTACTTCAGTTCGCCGTACTATGGAACATACCCAAGATCAAAAGATTACAATACCGGCAACAGCTACATATTGTCGATCGGAGCTCTTTCTGTTGGTATGGAACGGCAACTGGGTAATTATGTTTCTTTACAGGTCGAGCCATTTATCAGAGTTCCGTTTACTGGTGTGGGCGTCGGCAACTTACAATTGAATAGTTACGGTGTCAGTTTTTCGCTCAGGTATGCACCTGTGTTTAGAAGTACCAGGCACTAAGCAAACAATAAGTTTCATCCGCCACGTGTGGCGGATGAAACAATTTTTTATCTTATCCCTTTACATTGTAATAAGCTCGCACCGCTTCATAATCTGAAAAATCTATATGCTTTCCACTTATACTACATCGAACCAGATTTTCTTTTTGTTGTTCCAATCGCCATTGTAATTAATGAATAATTCTTCGCCGGCTTGCACGAATCGAACAGTTTTTATTGTGATTTTTTGCTCTTCATAATCCATTTCATATTCGCAATTGGCTTGATAAGAGTGATTGTAAATGGGTACATACCCAAGCGCCATGCAACATTGATTGCCTTGTTCGCCCCATTCAAAAATGTAATCGTGTAAAGTAGTCTGGTCGAGGAATTTCCTGTCTGCCGCGCTCATCACAACAACCGGGGCAATTTCTATAATGGTATCTTCTACAATATTGGATGAAGTAAACACTCCCCTCCCCCTGCTTTCTGATTTACCTATGAATAAGTTTGATTTGATCATCTCCTTTTCGGTTCGATAAAAATATTGATGAAATTATTCCAAAATCAGTAGCTAAGTAATTTTTATTGCATTTGTTGATCCTTTAAAGGCTATTCTATTATGGGGGTTACAAAGGACAAGGTTACATCACAAATACACGATGCTGTGCGCTGTGCGCAACCTTGCGTGACTTGTGACCTCAAAATTGTCCGAACAAAAAATAACCAAAAAATAGTATTGTTAGCTCGCGCCTATGCACACGTGCGGTACAGGTATGCCTAGGCAGGCGGCCATCATAATTGCGTCTTTGCCCGCTTTGCGCCTTTGCGTGAAACAACTTACATTTGGCACATGTCAACAGAGCTTGAAAATATTGACATACTGGAAAAATTCAAGGAAATGGCTGAATCCGAGGATTCCAGCTCGTTAAAAGATTTCCTGGACAACCAAAACATCAGCGATGTTGCTGAAATTGTGAGTGACATGCCGGACTACGAATGCCAGATTATCAGCAACCTCAGCATTCACCGTGCCGTTAGCACGTTCAAGATCCTCGATTTTCCTACACAAAAGAGAATCATACAAGCTTTGAGTCCTACAAAAGCTGCGGAGCTTTTAAATGCTTTACCCGCGGATGACCGGACATCTTTCCTGGAGGATTTGCCAAGCGAAGCTGTAAAAGAATTGATCAAGGCGCTCGATCCCGAAGAAAGGAAAATCACATTGTCCCTTCTTGGTTATCCCGAAGGGAGTGTTGGCAGGTTGATGACTCCTGATTATATCGCGGTTCAAAAAGACTGGACGATCAGGCAGGTTATCAGACATATTCGTTCGGTTGGAAGAGACAGTGAAACCATTGACGTCATTTATGTGGTGGACGAGCATGGCGTTTTTATTGATGATATACGGATCCGGGAAATTATTCTTGCCGATCCTGACAAGAAAATTGAAGAAGTCATCGATAACCGATATATCGCCCTGCATGTAGATGATGACCAGGAAGTGGCGAACCAGGCATTCAAAATGAATAACCGGGTTGCGTTACCCGTCCTGGACAGTCACAATGTGTTGCTCGGGATCGTCACGATTGATGACGTTTTATGGGTAGCAAGTGAAGAATTTAGTGAAGACATTCAGAAGATCGGAGGTACCGAAGCACTCGATGCACCTTACCTGGAAATTTCATTTTTTAAGCTCATAAAAAAACGCGCTGGCTGGTTGATTATTCTGTTCCTCGGCGAAATGTTCACGGCGACCGCAATGGCCTATTTCAACGATGAGATCAACAAAGCCACGATACTGGCAATTTTTGTTCCGCTAATTATGTCGAGTGGAGGGAACAGTGGCTCACAGGCATCTACTTTGATCATCCAGGCGATGGCTGTAGGCGAAGTAACATTGTTAGACTGGTGGCGCGTAATCAGGCGTGAACTCTTTTCCGGTCTTATGTTGGGAAGTATTCTTGGTTTTATAGGCTTCGTACGCATATTCGTTTGGCATCTATTGATGGCGCGCGGCGTAATCAAGGATCTTTATGGCGAACATTGGTTTTTGATTGCAATTACGGTGGGCTTCTCGCTGATTGGTGTGGTGTTGTGGGGAACTTTATCAGGATCCATGCTTCCAATAGTCTTAAAAAAGCTGGGAGCCGATCCGGCGGCATCCTCTGCTCCTTTTGTAGCGACTCTTGTTGATGTGACCGGTTTGGTCATATATTTTTCAGTAGCCACTGTTGTTATGCGAGGCGTTCTGTTGTAAAATTCTTTCCCAAAATAATCATGAGATATTTCCTTCTTCCAGTGCTGCTAGTCGGTGCGTTGCAGCTTTATTCTCAAAAACCCAACGATACGCTGAGTGTCGAAAAAATTATGCAGGATCCAAAATGGATCGGAACCAGTCCAGGCAATGTTTTTTGGAAACCGGACGGTACTATGATCTATTTTTTTTGGAATCCTGAGAAAGCGCCGAGCGATTCTCTTTATGGCTATGATGTGAGAACGAAAAAGATTAGCAAGTTAGACTACCGCTCTGCACAAAAAGAACTAAGTATCAAATCCGGAAGTTTTGACCAGAAACACGAAAGAATCGCCTTTGTTTTTAATGGCGATATTTATTTGTTGACTATTCAAAACGGCAAGATCCAGCGCATTACTCAGACATCGACTGGAAAACGAACTCCTTCTTTCAGTATGCATGACCAATGGATCGTTTTTGAAAGTGATCAAAATTTGTATGCATGGGATATCGCAAATGGAAGCACCAGGCAACTGACGCATTTTATTAATACTGATTCCCCATCGACCGCAAAACTGAACCTCCAGGAGGAATGGTTGAGGCTCCAGCAAACACAAACCTCTAGCGTAATCGAAGAAAGAAAACATAAAAGGGAATTGCACGATGAAATTCTGAAATCTACAAAGGAAACAGATACCATTAAAAATATCTATGTGGGCAAAAAACAGGTTGAAGATTTGGCAATCAGTCCTGATGGGAGATTCATAACTTATAATCTGGTGGAATTACCGACAAATGCCAAAGAAACGATCGTACCCCAATATGTGAACGAGTCGGGATTTACAGCAGAAATTCCTTCACGAACCAAAGTGGGCGCACCACAGGAAAAATCCAATTTTTACATTTTCGATAGAAAAAATGACTCCATCTTCCGTATGTCAACTGATTCGTTGCCTGGAATTTTTCAGTATCCGGAATTTTTAAAGGATTATCCGGAAAAAGAACAAAAAAAGAAAGCCGCACGTGATGCCTTTGTCCTTAAATTTTCCTGGAATCAAGAAGGAATTCTGGCTGTTGCTGATATACGTTCACTGGACTTCAAAGATCGTTGGTTAATGAAATGGGATGCCAAACTTAAGTCACTTACATTAGTCGATCATCAGCATGATGAAGCCTGGATTGCAGGTCCTGGCATTGGATGGGAGGATTTGCCGTCGATGGGGTGGATAAACGATCATCAATTCTATTTTCAAAGCGAGGCGTCGGGGTATTCGCATCTTTATACTTTCGACCTTTCTTCGGGCAAAAAGAAACAACTCACTTATGGTAATTACGAAATTGACAAATTGACGCTTTCACGTGACAAGAAATATTTCTATTTCATTTCAAACGAAGATCATCCAGGCAAACAGCAGTATTATAAGATGAAAACCGATGGCACTGACAAAGAGAAAATTACAGGCATGGAGGGCGGATACGAACCAGCATTGTCTCCTGACGAAAAAACTTTTGCTTATCGCTATTCATACCAAAACATACCCTGGGAACTTTATATCCAGGAAAATGCGCCAGGTAAAAAGCCCCTGCAGGTAACGCAACTTGCCATGAGTAAAGAATGGCAATCATACCCGTGGCGTGATCCAAAAATATTCAGTTTTACTGCCAGGGATGGAAAGCAGGTTTATGCCAGAATTTATGAGCCGCAAAAAAATGCCCGACATAGTAGAGCAGCCGTCATTTTTGTTCATGGAGCTGGTTATCTTCAGAACGTCACTTTTAGATGGAGTTATTATTTCAGGGAATTCATGTTTAATAATTTATTAGCTGATCTTGGCTACACAGTAATGGATATTGATTATCGTGCAAGTGCCGGCTATGGCAGGGACTGGAGAACTGCAATATATCGCCACATGGGTGGGAAGGATTTAGATGACCAGGTAGATGCAGCGCGGTGGCTGGTAAAGGAAAGGGGGGTTGATTCGGCAAGAATAGGCATGTATGGCGGCAGCTATGGAGGATTTATTACATTGATGGCCTTGTTTACTCAACCAAAAGTCTTTAAAGCCGGGGCAGCCCTCAGACCAGTAACGGACTGGGCGCATTACAATCATGGCTATGCCGCGGCAATTTTGAATGAACCATTTAACGACAGTCTGGCTTATGCCAGGTCATCTCCCATCAACTTCGCAAGTGGTTTGAAAAGCAATTTGCTTATTTGCCATGGTATGGTAGACGAAAACGTGCATGTCCAGGATGCTTTCCGCTTATCTCAAAGGCTTATTGAGTTAGGTAAGGATAATTGGAACCTGGCTGTTTATCCAGTAGAGGATCATAGTTTTGTGGAGTCATCCAGCTGGGCTGATGAGTACAAAAGGATACTGAAATTGTTTGAATCCTCTCTGAATAGCTTTTTTTGAAGAACTGTTAAACTTTTCTGGTTTGAAAAAGTCTAAGCCGTAGGCCTGTTAATGGCTTGCAATCATTCTCTTGTCTCCTCAAAATATTTGTAAATTGGTAAAGGATTAAATTAACGCATATGAAAAAGTTCTTTTCCATCCTGATGATTCTGCTTTTTGGCGGATTTGTGTCATTTGCGCAGTATGATTATGACTATAATTATGACTACAGTTATGACTATGATGGCCCGGATGCGTATAATCCTTATCAGTATGGATATTCTTATTCGGCTCCTGCAACTGTTGTTTATGGTTCAGGCTATGGGTATAATCCATATTCATATTCCTATTCATACCCTTACAGTTACGCGTATCCGTACTCATATTCGTATGTTTACGCCTATCCAGTTTATTCCTATTCTTATTCTTATCCCTACTCTTATTCTTATCCGAATTCCTATTTTTATCCTTCTTATTCATACCCGAATTATTCTAGTCCAAACTCCTATTCTTATTCTTATCCTTATTCTTATTCCAGTCCTTATCCGAATTATAACTCTAACCCATATCCATATAATTCTCCAGAATACAATTATCCCCGCGAGAATCAACAGCCGGTGTATCAGGAACCTCGCCAGGAGCAACCTTCTGTCAGGCCTCAAAACCCAAATGAAAACTATTCTCAGGACGACCGCAATTATGACAGGCAGCAACCCACCTCACCTAGCAAGGTTTGGATAGCTGCGCATTGGAAGCATACTGCCGAAGGCTGGGTCTGGATAGAAGGTTATTGGAGAAAAATGGATTGACTCTGGACTCATTTCTGACTGATTTGGCACGAATAAACGAATCCCTTAACACATTCGTTTATTTCGTGCCATTTAATTTAATAATATTGCCCGTTTAATAATGATTTAAAAAATCTTATGTGCGGAATAGTTGCCTATATCGGACCAAGAGAAGCGTATCCTATCATCCTGAAGGGACTCAAACGACTCGAATACCGTGGCTACGACAGCGCGGGGGTGGCTTTGCTTAATCATGGATTAAAAATATACAAGAAGAAAGGCAAAGTGGCCGACCTGGAAGAAAGCCTTATCGGAAAGGACCTGCAAGCAAATGCAGGCATCGGGCACACCCGCTGGGCTACTCACGGCGAACCAAATGACCGTAACGCACATCCTCACAGTTCCGCCAGTGGCAAACTCGCGATGATTCACAACGGCATAATTGAAAATTATGCTCAACTAAAGGTGGAGTTAACTAAAAAAGGATATCAATTTAAAAGCGATACAGATACTGAAGTACTGCTAAATTTTATAGAAGACATACAAAAAAACAATGGCTGTGAATTGGAAGAGGCTCTTCGAATTGCGCTGAAACGAGTGGTAGGCGCATATGTTATTGTTTTGCTTGACCGGGAGCATCCGGATACTATTATTGCTGCAAGAAAAGGCAGTCCTTTAGTAATAGGCATTGGTAAGGGGGAACATTTCCTTGCTTCGGATGCGTCTCCTATTATCGAATATACCAAAGAAGTAGTTTATGTGAACGATTATGAATTGGCCATCATCAAGCGCGATGAACTGATACTGAAAAATCTCGGTAATGAAAAGATAACGCCTTACATACAAAAACTGGATCTTGAGTTAACCGCAATAGAAAAAGGTGGCTATGATTTCTTCATGTTGAAGGAAATTTTCGAGCAGCCGGATACCATTTTTGATTGTTTACGCGGAAGGTTGGATGTTACCAAAGGAACGATTACGATGGCTGGTGTTCAAAATAATATTGAGCAATTGAAGAATGCTAACAGAATAATCATCATTGCCTGTGGAACGAGTTGGCATGCCGGATTGGTTGCTGAATATGTTATTGAGGAGCTGTGCCGAATACCCGTGGAGGTGGAATATGCATCAGAATTCAGATACAGGAATCCGGTGATACAAAAGGGCGATGTCATCCTGGCAATTTCTCAAAGTGGAGAAACGGCTGACACCATCGTTGCGATTGAAAGGGCAAAAGAGCAGGGCGCTTTTATTTTTGGCGTTGTCAATGTTGTAGGCTCCTCGATCGCCCGAATTTCTAACGCTGGCGCATACACGCATGCGGGCCCTGAAATTGGAGTCGCCAGCACCAAGGCTTTTACCGCACAATTGGTGGTTCTGACGATGATCGCGCTGAAGCTGGCTATGGAGAAGAAAACGATTGACCAGGACCGGTATACTCATCTGATAAACGAATTGCACAATGTTCCTGAAAAGGTCAGGGAAGTTCTACAAGCTCATCAATATATCCAGGAGCTCGCTGAAAAATACAAAAATGCCAAGGATGCATTGTACCTGGGCCGCGGCTACAATTTTCCTGTTGCGTTGGAAGGTGCATTGAAATTAAAGGAGATATCCTATATTCATGCGGAAGGCTATCCAGCTGCAGAAATGAAACACGGGCCTATTGCGCTGGTAGATGAATCGTTGCCCGTGGTGTTTGTTGCCACCCGGGATTCTTATCATGAAAAGATTGTGAGCAATATCCAGGAAATTAAAGCGAGGAAAGGAAAAGTTATTGCTGTTATAAGTGAAGGCGACGAAATAATTCCAAAATTAGCCAATGATGTAATCGTCGTTCCGGAAGCAGATGAACTGATTGCCCCCATGATTGGCACAATCCCGCTGCAGTTATTGGCTTGTTATATTGGCATCGCAAAAGGGTACGATGTAGATAAACCAAGGAACCTGGCAAAAAGCGTTACAGTCGAATAGCCTGGCCTGGTTTACATGCGTAGTAAGGGTGGAGGAACAGCGCGGAGACCGTCAAGCTGGCGCTTTACGTTCTTCTTTCGCCACTTCCCGACCCAATCATTTTGCTTTAACCAACGCCAGCGCCATTCCATCCCATTCTTTAACTCCCACCGTTTGAATGATAGTCGCTGTTACCTCTTTCGTTTCTGCTAAAATTTTGTTGAATCGCTGGACGCCGGTGACCATGCTGTCCTTGCTATTACTATCCAGTACTTTGCCTTCACGAATTACATTATCTGCCACTATAAGTGTTCCCGGACGAGATAATCGCAATGCCCACTGAAAATATTCGGTGTATGGTGATTTGTCAGCATCAATAAAAATCATATCAAAAGGTCCGGCTTTCTCCGATTCCAATTGAGGGAGTATTTCCATCGCATTGCCTACCCTGATTTCGACCCTCGATTCTAATCCTGCTTTCTTCATGTTCTGGCCTGCTACGGCAGCATGTTTGGGATCGATTTCTAATGTTATCAGTTTTCCATCTTCAGGCAATGCTCTTGCCATCCATATTGTACTGTATCCCCCCAGGGTTCCGATTTCCAGGATCTTCTTTGCCTTGCAAAGAAAAGCCATGAGTTGAAGAAATTTTCCCTGGTTGGGCGAAATGCTTATCAGCGGCATGCCTGCTTCTTCAAGTGATAATGCACTGGCCTGCAAAGCATCATCTTCCGGAACAAACAGCTTGCTGATGTATTGATCGACCGCTTCAAAAAGTTCCTTGTTCATATGCTGATTTTTGATATGATCACAAATGGACTCAGTATGCGAGTTCAATTTGTACTCCGTGATTGAACCATTGAACATCCAGATGAATCTTTGTCGGCTATATGCTTATGAGGCGGAAAAAGCCCGAAACTACAGCCATTTTTCACCACATCGGCACATAGGCAATATAGGTGCGCATAAATACCCGCAAATTGAGCTGATTGGTCAAAGTTACGATGTGAGAATCAGACCCTGGGATGATTTCGAGCCTCTGTAAATCTCACGGTCTCCTGTACACAAAAATAGTTTGCATAAAAAGACCGATTGGTTTATTTTTGTTCCAGTATGCTATCCAAGGCTGATAAAACCAAAAGAATGATAATTGAAAAATCGGCTCCGATCTTTAATAAAAAAGGATTTGCGGGCACGAGCATGAATGATATTATTGAAGCAACCGGGCTCGCGAAAGGTGGTATTTATGGAAACTTCAGAAACAAGGAGGAAATCGCTGAGCTGGCATTTGATTTTGCCTTTGAGAAAGTAATCGAGGAGATCCGGATTAAAATTCAACCCAAAAAAAATACAGTTGACAAATTACTTGCGATCCTTGATTACTATCGAAATTATTCTGTGAAATCGCCTATAGAAGGCGGCTGTCCAATGGTAAATTTTGGCGCTGACAGTGATGATACGCATCCTTTGATCCGCGAAAGAGTGGCAAGCGCCATGGCAAAGACAGTAAATGAGCTGGTTCATATTATTGACGCTGGAAAGAAAAGAAAAGAGATTAAATCCTCGATCGACTCATCTCTTACCGCAGAAATTATTTTTAGTACAATCAATGGAGGCTTAATGATGTCAAAGGCAAATCAAAATCCCAAAAAATTAAACAGGATTTTGGATTGGCTGGCCAACTGGATTGAAGCAGAAATCAGGTCAGAATGTTTTTAATCATTAATAGACCAATCGGTTTATAAATTTTTATTTATGGAGAACAAATTCGATTTAACACCACATTCATTTGATAAAATCCGCTTTTATGATTGTGATCCTTTTGGTCACCTGAACAATTCGCGGTTTCTGGACTATATTATGAATGCGCGCGAAATTCATCTCGCTCAATTTTATGATTTCCATTTGGAACAATTTTATAGCCAGGGATGGGGCTGGGTGGTAAGTAGTCATGAGATTCTCTATTTGAGGCCGGCCCAATTCAATGAAACAGTCTGTATCCAGACATCACTCATTGATGCAACCGATTCAGCACTTACCGTGGAGGGAATTATGTATGATCAGCATAAATCGTCCATGAAGGCTTTGCTTTGGACAAAATTTACCAGCGTTGATCTTAAAACCGGGAAGCGACAACCACACACTTCAGAGATGAATGAATTTGTCAAAAACTTGTTGAATAAAGAAGTTGATGTCGACTCGGGCATCACAAGGCGGGTTAAAAGTTTGAATCAGAAAAAACCTGCCTAACCTTTTTTGTCTTTTCAGCGGCACATACCAACCTGATGCCTATACGAAGAGTAATGACACTCATCGGATGGGTAATTTTATCTACAACTATCCGGAAAATACTAGTCAGAAATCTGGAAAGGATTTTGCAGCATTTGCTTTCGGATGCTCCTTGCGGTTATCCACATTCGTTGGGGGAAATTTGCTAGGAAAAATACCGTTGACTCGTTAATTAAGTTGGCTTATTTTGTAAAAAAACTGGAGGCATGGAATCAATTCTTTTGTTTGCAGGATTCATAATTTGTCAAACATTGATTTTCCTCGGGTTGTACATCGCAATCAGGATGGACAAGAAAAGAGAAAAAATCAAGGCCGCTTCGATAGAAGCACGAGCAGGGAATATTTGACAGTTTTGGTTCTTTTAGAGCTCTGATAACTTTCTGCGTAAAAAGTATTTCACTCATTTCTTTTTGAACTAAAGTTTTCGACACATAATGTAAGCATTTGTAAAACTGTCGCGTATATGGTTGAATGCGTCGGGAATTTCTCCAATAATTTCAAAGCCTAATCACTCAAGCCAGTCTAACTAGGATCTCTCAAGGCCCAGTTGAGAAATGATTTTTCGGGGAGTCTTGATTTAATCAATTCATATGATTGCCGAACAAGCGCTTCCAATTCTTCCCTGCTTAATTTTTGAGGTGACTTAATCAAAACCCAATGATAACGCGCAAGATAAGGGGCTGCTGGTTCAGAGTCAGATCTGCTTGATATTTCTTCAAACTCCTCACCTTTCACTTTCATGGAAATAGCCGATGGCGTTTCCAATGAAGTCATGCCATACATTTTTTCTCCTATATTAAAACAGAGATCACTCTCCCATTTAATTTCTTCAGTAGTGCTGGGCAAGGCATGGCGAATATTTCTTACTTCATCCAAAAACATTGATGAATCAAGTAGAACTCAAGAGGGTTATTAAGCAGCCTTGACATGATCAATTGATCATTTTGATTAACTTTCCATTTTTATACAAAGGCATGAATGAAATCAAAAAAAGCCGGGTAGATGCTCTCGGTTACCAATTTATCCCGGAAAAATATTTACCGAAAGGAAAAGATGAATATTGGCTTCGCAACAAACAAAATAAGAATGGAATAGCTTATCGAACATTGACAGCATCTGAAATAGAAGTCCTGGTGCGAAACCGGAATACTTCAGATAACTGGAATCACATTTTGGTTTCTGACGCTTTCTCCCCTGAACTCGTACAGGATTGCAAGTTTTTTGGATTAGTCAGAATAGGAAAACTTGAGCCTTACTATCTCGAATTTCACGATTTACGCCGGCCTGTGGGTCTGTATAACAGCACCATCATAAGTAGTGACCTAGGGGACAATGTCGTGGTCGATAATGTCAATTATTTATCCCATTTTGTTGTTGGCAATGATGTGATGATCGTAAACATCAACGAACTAACAACATCTAACCACGCGAAGTTCGGCAATGGGATAATCAAGGAAGGCGAGCCGGAATCCGTTCGGATAAGATTAGAGATTTGTAATGAAAACGGGGGAAGGAGCATCATTCCTTTTGATGGCATGTTGCCGGGCGATGCCTGGTTGTGGAGCCGCTTCCGGGACGACCAATTACTCCAGGACAAACTCAGGGAATTCACTGAGAAGAAATTCGATCACTTTAGAGGGTATTACGGGCAAATTGGGGATCGTACAGTTCTTAAAGACTGCAAGATTATAAAAGATGTTTTGATTGGAACCGACGCCTACCTGAAAGGGGCCAATAAACTCAAAAACTTAACGATCAATTCTTCGGCCAAAGAAAAAACACAAATTGGAGAAGGTTGCGAATTGGTGAATGGAATCATTGGATATGGTTGCCGGATTTTTTACGGTGTAAAGGCAGTGCGATTTATTCTAGCTTCTCAATCCCAGCTCAAATATGGGGCAAGACTGATTAATTCGTTTCTTGGCAACAATTCTACGATTTCCTGCTGTGAAGTATTGAACTCCCTAATTTTTCCTTCGCACGAACAACACCACAACAATTCTTTTTTGTGTGCGGCGCTCGTGATGGGCCAGAGCAATATGGCCGCCGGCGCCACCATTGGTTCCAATCATAATTCCCGTAGCCCGGACGGAGAACTCGTGGCTGGCAGAGGATTCTGGCCAGGCTTGTGTGTTAGCCTCAAGCACAATTCTAAATTCGCCAGTTTCGCCATCCTTGCAAAAGGAGATTATCCCGCTGAATTGAATCTCCCCATCCCATTTAGCCTCGTGAGCAATGATATAGCACGTGACGAATTGGTCGTCATGCCTGGCTATTGGTTTATGTACAATATGTATGCGCTGGCGAGGAATTCCAAAAAATATGGAGACAGGGATAAAAGATCTGACAAAACCCAGCTACTGGAATTTGACTTCCTGGCCCCCGACAGCATTCTCGAAATAGTGGAATCGCTTGAATTATTTAGAAAATGTACCGGAGAAGCATATGCGAAAAAGAATCCGACTCCCCGGATAGATGATAAGGATTGGCTCAAGATTGGGAAATCTCTGCTGGAAGCCAGGAATTCCGTATTGGATGAATTGGACATTTTTGCTTCCGGATTTGAAAACAGTGAACGCAAAGCCAGGATCATTAAGATTTCGCATGCATACCCGATTTTCAAGGAACTGATTAGTTACTATGCCACGACCCGAATGCTGTATAAGATAAATGCAAATAATTTCAGAACACTTGATCAGGTTCAAAATTCTATCCCCGCAAGATTAACCTTGTCAACCTGGATTAATATGGGAGGGCAGCTGGTTCTGAAATCTGAGTTGGATAAATTGTTGAATCAAATTCACAAGGGAAGAGTCAGGGACTGGGGGCAGGTTCATAACTTTTACGCTAAACAAGCAACTAATTACGCTGACAATACCTTTGAATTCTCCATGGCTGCTCTCAAATCCGTCACAGGATTGCACCCAAAAAAAATGACAAAGGCGCAAATAAAAAGCCTCTTAAATCAAGCCATTATCACCCGCGAATGGATGACAAAAGGCATTTATGAATCAAGAGCTAAGGATTATACCAATCCTTTCCGCCAAATGACCTACTCTGGTCCCGGCGAAATGTCAATTGTGACCGGCGCTCTTGAAGAAAATAGTTTTATAAAGGAAGAAATAGAGTCCTTGAAAAAATTCAGGAAAGATGTCGAGGAAGTTATCAAGAAATTGAAGTTATAAATCTATTTGCGTCCGTCTGTCTGCCGGATACTGATTCTCGATTCTAAGAAAACACCATTTTAATGGAATAACCCGTTTAATGGAATAGCCCGGAAACAAAAAATCCTCCCATCATGAGAGGATTTCAAAAGAAATAAGGAAAATTATTTCTTAACAGCTTTTTTAGCGCTGTCAACTGCTGCACCAGCTTTGGCTTTTACAGTATCAACAACAGCCTTTACAGTCGAATCTACTTTTTTAACCGCTGAATCGCCAGCAGCTTTTACTGTATCAGTAGCTGCCTTTGCAGCTGAGTCAACAGAATTAGTTGCAGATTCGGTGCTGTTATTGCAAGCGGTCATAGCGCCTGTGACAACCAAAATACCTAACAGTTTTTTCATTATCGAAATTTTAATGCGCGCAAATTTAGGGGGATTTTTGAGAAAAGCAAATGTTTTTGAAATTAGTGTGGGAATATCGGATGCTTAATCCTTTACTGGACGCTGGCTAACGAGCTTGAAACCTGGGTAGGGATTTTGGTAATGGAAATCTTCCGATCGCAATAGGGTTCCAGTATCCGGTATCCAGGAATCAAGGATCACTTTTTTCTAAAATAAATCCTCACCGGCACACCATTAAAGTCGAAATGCTGGCGAAGCTGGTTTTCCAGGTAGTTGCGATAGGGTTGTTTGATATCATCTGGAAAATTGGTAAAGAATGCGAACGATGGAACGGGTGTAGGTAGTTGAGAGACATATTTTATTTTGATTGAATGTCCTCTCACGACAGGAGCATGAAATGACTCAACAGCCTTTAACATCACTTCATTGAGCTGTGAAGTAGGAATTTTTCTTTGCCTGTTTTCATAAACCTGGAGGGCAGATTCCATTGATTTGAAAATCCGGGTCTTGTCCTTTGCCGAAATGAATATAATCGGAACGTCAGTGAATGGAGCAAATCTTTGCTTCAATTCTTTCTCATATTCTTTGGCAGTATTAGTAACCTTATCTACGAGGTCCCATTTATTCACGAGTACTACAATGCCTTTCCCCTTCTTGACTGCCATTGCAAAAATATTTAAGTCCTGTGCCGAAATGCCTTTGCCTGCATCCAGCATCAACAGACAAACATCGGCTTCGTCCATGGCCTTGATCGCACGAATGACTGAATAGAACTCCAGGTCTTCATGGACTTTGGCTTTGCGGCGTATACCGGCTGTGTCAATTAAAACAAAGTCCTTTTTGAATAAATTATAATGTGTATGAATCGTATCCCTGGTGGTTCCCGCAATTTCACTTACGATGGTTCTTTCTTTGCCGACCAAAGCATTAAGCAGGGAGGATTTACCCACATTGGGCTGCCCTATGATGGCAAATTTGGGAAGGTTATCATCTGGGCCGGATGGCTGCTCATCCGTAATCAGCGCGGTCACCGCATCCAATAATTCCCCCGTTCCGCTTCCTGACATTGCGCTGATAAAAAAAATATTGTCGAAACCAAGGCTATAAAATTCTGTTGCCTCCAAAAGGCGTTCACTGTTATCTACCTTGTTCACTACTAAAAAGACTGGTTTGGTTGAACGCCGAAGCACATCCGCCATCGCTTCATCCAGCGCCGTAATGCCTGTAGCAGTATCTGCCATGAAAATAATCGCATTGGCTTCTTCCACGGCGATCAATACCTGCTTTTTTATTTCCTTTTCGAAAACATCTTCACTTTCAGGAACAAATCCTCCAGTATCGATGACATTGAAAGTTTTCCCATTCCAATCGGCTATGCCGTATTGCCTGTCGCGTGTGACACCACTGACATCGTCCACAATCGCCTTTCTTTGTTCCAATAAGCGATTAAAAAGTGTACTTTTCCCCACATTGGGTCTACCGACAATTGCAATTGTAAAACCTGACATAATTCTCTAAATTAATTCTACTATTTCTCAATGTTTACTAATATCCATATTCCTTCAGGAACAGGTCACTGTCTCTCCATTTAGGTCTCACCTTGACAAATAATTCAAGAAAAACTTTCTGAGCCAGGAACAATTCGATTTCTTTCCTTGCCTCAGTTCCCAATTTTTTAATCATTTTGCCACCTTCACCCAAAATAATCCCCTTCTGCGATTCACGATGAACAATGATATCAGCCCTGATTTTGGTCAGCGTCGTTTTTTCTTTGAATTCCTGCACCAGCACCGTGCTATGATAAGGAATTTCCTCTTCATACAATTCGAATATCTTTTCGCGAATAATCTCGGCAACAAAGAATCGCACTGGCCGATCTGTCAATTCATCCTCTTCAAAAAAGGGTGCACCTTCCGGCAGGTAATGAATAATCCTTTCCAACAAAACCTCTATGCGCGAGTTTTTGAGCGCTGAAATGTCTACTACTTCTTTCGCATAGGGTTTGCCGTTAAAGAAATCATGAATAGCCTGCCTTTTCTCATTGCTTACCCGGTCGATTTTGTTGATTACCAAAAGAGCCGGTGCTTTCAAACCAAGTCCCAAAAAAAGTTCATGATTCGTTTGCGGATCGTCCTGGGCATCTACTAATAATAGAGCCAGGTCGGCGTCTTCCAGTGAATCGCGGACAGCCAACATCATCTTTTCATGTAGTCTATATTCCGGGTCAATAATGCCTGGCGTATCTGAGAAAATGATCTGATAATGCTCGGTTGTCAGAATGCCTTTGATCCGGTGGCGGGTAGTTTGTACTTTCCTGGATACAATAGCTAATTTCTCACCCATCAATGCATTGAGAAGGGTACTTTTACCAGCATTGGGTCTTCCGAAAATATTAACAAATCCTACTTTCATAAAAATGAGATGCAAAGGTAGGGCAAAGAAAATTTGTTTGGCTGTTAGAGTGTAGAATTGTACCTTTGCGTCCCATATCGCGAAGTAGAGCAGCGGTAGCTCGTCGGGCTCATAACCCGAAGGTCGGAGGTTCG
>PSRA01000085.1 GCA_003175695.1 Bacteroidota bacterium
ATTCGTTTCTGTGTTTTGAAATCTACATATATCAGGCCGAATCGATCGCCAAATCCTGAGCCCCATTCAAAATTGTCCTGCGAACTCCATTGGAAGTAACCGTCTACCGGCACTCCATCAGCAGTTCCCCGCTGGAGTTGTGTAAGAAATGAACGCAGAAACATAACTCGATCTGAGTCATATACCCTGCCATCGGGCGCAATTGTGTCTGAAGCTGCACAGCCATTTTCCGTAATGAATATCGACTTTGCTTTCCATAATGATTGCACGTGGTGCGGTGCCCAGTATAAGCAGACAGGATCTAACAAATGCCATGCGGACATCATCTTTGGATGAGAAGCATTAATTGGGATGCTGCGATAACCTTCAGGACCATCAGACGGTTCAACATAAATGTTCGGTTTATAGACATTGATGCCTACAAAATCCAGAGGCGAGCTGATAATTTTCAAATCTTCCTCAGTGAATTTCGGAGCATCTTTACCGGTCTTCTTAAGGTACGCATCAGTGTATTTACCCTCAAGCATTACAGTAGCAAAGTCGGCATTTAATTCGCGGGTCGCAGCTTCAGCAGCCCTAATATGCTCGGGGCTTTCGATTACAGGAACCGCGATAAGCATATTCTCTGCGAATCCAACCTTCGCGTCTGACTTTCCGCGAGATCGAATAGCCTGCACCGCGAGGCCATGTCCTAATACGGCATGATGGCGAATCTGGTTGAGCCCCCCATTCGAGAGTTGCAGTCCCGGCGCACCTCCAAGATGAACGACCTTTCCACCACCCATCTTCACATCGAGACCCTGATAGCCGCCTTCAACAAATGAGCGAAACTCATTGATAGTAAAAAAATGTTTTACCCGATCACCAAGTTTCTCTGCGATATATCCTGCATAGTCGGCAAAAGCCTTTGGAATATCACGACTCTGCCAACCTCCTTTATCGTGCAAAGCCTGTGGAAGATCCCAGTGGTAGAGGGTGAGGAATGGTTCGATGCCAGCGTTCTTTAGTTCATCTACCAGGCGATTATAAAAGTCGAGACCTTTTGCATTCGGTTGCCCCGTCCCGGTAGGAAATATCCGCGGCCATGCAACGGAAAAGCGGTAAGCACCAGCTCCCAGGTCATTTTTCATCATGGCGACGTCTTCCTTGTAACGATGGTAGTGATCGTTGGCGACATCTGCGTTGTCGTTATTTTTTATATTCCCTGGCTTGTGAGTATAAGTGTCCCAGATGGATATTCCTTTGCCATCCTCGTTCCAGGCTCCTTCAATCTGGTAAGACGAAGTGGCAACTCCCCAGAAAAATCCGGGCGGAAACTTGCGTTCATTTTGGGCTAACGGTCCAGGTGCATTTTTTGCCGCGCGCGATGTATCTTTTACTGATTCCGCCTTGTCGTTAGACGTTTGGGGACTGCAACCCAATAGGGATGCCGTCGAAATACTTGCTGCAGTGGCGCTTGCAATTTTTACAAAATCGCGCCGGTTGAAATTTTTCTTTGACATAGGCCTTTAAGATTTATGGTCAGTATTATTGTTGATTCAACTGCCAATAGATTTTAACAATTGGAGTGTAAAAAACATATCGTCTAAAGAAGAAAAACTAACTAGTATTCAGAAAAAATGTTGAGCTTTCAAAGGGCCTTGTCCGCAATTGTTCTTTTCTAAGTTTTTGAAGAATTCACTGGGTGGTAATATGCCCTATTAGAACCTGTTTATGCAATTTAATTGATGGATAATTATGTGAAAGTAATTTTTATCAACTACGATTACCCGCAAATTATCCTCAGTTACCTTTGTAGTATTACAGACCTGATTCATTTTTCTGGAACGGCAATTGAAAATTTATGAAAAATTATTTATTTCTATTCAGGGGAGGACTTGATTTTACGAAAGCCCCTTCAGAGCAGGTTCAACAGGTTATTTTGAAATGGAAAAATTGGGTAGATGAACTTGCAAGGAAAGGAATATATAATGGTGGCGAACGCCTTACGAGAAGCGAAGCGGCAGTTATAAAGGGACCGGCCAAACTTATTACTGATGGTCCTTATACCGAAAGCAAAGAAATAGTTGGAGGGTATATTAGCATTAAAGCGAGCAATTTGCAAGAGGCAATAGAAATTGCCAAAGACAGTCCTATTTTCAATTTCGACGGCAATGTTGAAATCCGGGAAGTGGCTAAACCATAGGTATTGCCGAGTCGAGGCTGTCACAACACGTAAATTAATGAACTGTTAACGGTGGTCATCGCTTCATAAAAAATGGCATAATTTTGTTGTAATTAATATGAATACCAAGGACGTCCCTTTCCTGGTATTGAACCTCACCACGGATTTACCCTCTCCCTCAACTCTCGAAATTGTTCCCACGTACAATTTTTTATTGTGTAACTAAATATTTTGATTATGAAAAAGAAGCTAATCCTATTATTACTTTCAGTTACTATGGGATGTATGGTCTTTGCTCAGAATGCAACCAGCAAAACAAAGAAGGAAAAGGACAAAACAGAATCTTCGGCAAAATCTTCCAAGGCTGAAAAGGAAAAGTCAAGCAAGGAAAAGAAGGAAAAGGCGGACAAAACTGCCACCCAGGCAACTAATGACGTAAAAGAAAAATCCAGTAAGGCCGAAGGGAAAGAAAAAGTAAAGCCAGCTCCTGCTACAGCCACGGCACCTGTTCCGGCAGCTCCAGCCACTGCAAAGGCAACTGCCACAAAACCAGTCGCCAATCCTGAAAATAAATCCGGTGATAAGGCAGTGGGAACCGATTCAAAAGGCAGGACGATTTATGAAGGCCCTAAGGGTGGGAGATATGTGCTCACCGCGAATGGTAACAAGGAATACCTGAAGAAATAGATTGGTTCCATAACATAAACCTTCCAGGTAGTTGTAAATTTAAGAACAAGAAGCCCGTAAAATCCAGGTTTTACGGGCTTTTGATTACTAATGGTTATAAGCCTCCGAATTTTCAGCGCGTTGGAACAATGTTGCTTTTGCATTATATTTCAAGAGTGGAAACCATGGCGGAAGAATGGAGTCTCGCCAATTGTCCGCTAGCCTCCCTGCATCTCTGCGGCCCTGCGTGCTGTCTGTAGTTATCTTCCCGAAATTTGCTGAGTTCCAAGTTAACACTCCGTTCAAGGATAATGCAAAAGAAAAACACTATCACTCTTTTCGTCAAAACCTATCATTTTCTTCCCCGGAAGTAGGGAAGAGATTTGCTCCTGGATGTAGCAAGAATAAAACGCTTTAAAAATTTCGTTTTAGATAGCACGCTCCACCAGATTAGTTTCTATGAAATACTTTTTATAGAAAAGGGGAAAGGCATTTTTGCTTTAGATGAAAACAAAATAAAAATCGAAACCTGTGCCATCATATTCACTTCACCGGGCCAGGTTCGTCAATGGGATATTAAACAGCCGGTATCGGGCTACACACTCTTTTTTGAAAAGATTTCCTGAATTTGTTCTTTATTGATGTTTTATTCCTTTATCGTTTTCAATTTTTTTATCAATATTCTAAGCCTACCATTATAAAAATGGCGACAGGGGATTATCAACAAACGTTGAAGTTAGTAAGCAAGATGAAAGAAGAATTTAGTAAGCTTCAGAACGATAGCAATCATTTGCTAAGGGCAATTTTATATCAACTTCTGGTGTTTCTTAACCGGTATTATTTGACTACTTATCAGGTGCAAAGCGACACGCACGTTCACGCCAGGGGCACACCAGGGCTATCACAAAACACCTGTGACACAATCCTGGTTAAACAAATGATTTCTAATAAGAAGTGGCTGTAAGACACGCTGCCCTGCTTTTTCATTTGCTTCCTGATTCCCACTAACTACTCAGAAATAACGTCAATTACTCAGCGATCCAAGCCAATTACTTCTCGGAATTGTAGCTTCGGGTACTTGCATTTGAATTAAAAAGGGACTATCTTATGATCACATCTGCCTGTTATGCCTAGTTGCTATTTTCTACCAGGCTACTGCAAGAAGGAATTTCCCTCCTTAGGCAAAAGAGATTGTCTTTTTTACTTTTCAGGTAAATATAGGTTTTGGAAGTCATTTTTGCCTTTGGCAATAACCGCAATTACTGCAGTCAACTCCAGAGCACAACATGCTTTAACTTATGATACATCAAATGAATACTATGCTGTTCACTGGGGTGTAGAAGACGGTTTGTCGCAATATTTTGCTGGCACCATGCTAAAAGATGTCAATGGCTTTCTATGGATCGGAACTGGCTTTGGGTTAAATCGATTTGATGGGAGCACCTTTAAGAATTATTTTGCCGGTGAAGACCAACGAAAAAAAACTGTTATTGGCAACAATATCAACGGTTTGATTGAGGATAGTTTGCACAACATCTGGATTGGAACGGACAGAGGCTTGTCGCGGTACGACATCAACGCTGATACATTTAGTCATTTTCCTTCGCAATGGACGGTCCCTTTTTGGGCCACAAAGACCGAAGTTTTCATTTGGAACAAAGCTGACTCACAATTTGAAGCTTACTCCATACATTCCTTTGTAAAGAGAACATTAGCCAAAACAAATTCGAGTGATACAATTGGACTTTTATTGGCCGAGTCATTTACCATTTTTGATACCGAATCCAACAGCCTTTGGGTAGAAGAGGGGACTCCTGGCTGGTTTGGAGGTAAAGGAGGCGGGTTGTTGCAAATATCATTGTCGAACGGCAAGAGAAGATTATTTGAGTGGAATTGCTTCAGACATATTCCAAACCATAGCCATTTTACCCAAGGAATGCGATACGATCGTTCACGAAAATCGATCTGGATTAGTAGCGGAGATGGGCTATTGGAATTCACACTTTCGGATAAAGTATTTCACATGGCCGACGCATTCAGGCCTCTTGCGATGATGTCGGATTATTGGGAAAGTTCAGGAATTGATTTAGACCAACGGGGTCGTGTTTGGGTTGGGACTTATCCGAAAGGTATATATGTCTATGATCCACGAAGTGGCGCTATAAAACCAGCTTTTCCTGACGACTCTTCGCTTCAACACATTACTTCTGGCGGAAATGCATCGATATACTGTGACAGAGACGGTATAATATGGACAGGCTACTTTTCTACAAAAGGAATATATGGGCTAATCCCTTATTCAAAATCGGTCGTAAGGTATGAGACTAAAAAGCAAGGTCCGCAGGGCTTACAATTCGATCAGTTCATGAATTGTGTGAATTCAGGGGAGGGCACCTTGTGGTTAGGTACAACACAAGGCCTCACAGTATTTGATCCAATTTCTGGTTTGTTTAATGTGCTAAGGGAAAAAGATTTGCCAGGCTTTAAGGGTAAAGTCATAATCCCTATGTATGTCGACAGCACTAAAAGGAAGGCGTGGTTGTTTAATGGGCCCCTTGGCAATATTTTCGAATTCGATCTACGCAAGAACGAGTGCCATCCAGTCATCTTTCAGAACAGGTATGGACAACCTGTCTCGAATGTATCAGAAATTCATCCTAAGACTGGTCTTTACAACAACCGGTGTATTGTGCCTGCCAAGTACAATAATCATCAAATCATATTCATACAGAAGCCCGATAGTGCAATTGCCGAAGAAGCATTGGACTTTCCTGATGGAACGGTCGACTTGTTTAAAATAATGGTTGGCGAGCGGTACTTATTTCTGAAATCAAATGTGAGTAAGTTTAATCTGACTTATGCACATGAAAATGGAAAATGGGTAAGGATCAATAGCCCATTGGACAGTCTCGCCTGGAGCAGAATTTTGTATTATGAAATTGATCATTCTTATTGGGTTGCAGTTGACAGAATGTTAATTCATATTAGCAGGGATTTCAAAGTCATTCGCCAATACAGCCAGGTTGACGGTCTACCGCTCATGCCCATTTTTAGCATGATTGCTGATAACAACGGTGATATTTGGTGGAATACTGATCGGAGCATTTCGATGTTGAAAGTTAAATCTGGTAAAATTATATCGCTTTCCGAAAGGGATGGTTATCATAAGCAAGACTTCACTGAGATTTCTACGAGGGCAAAAGACAGGTTTGGTCATTTGTATTTCCCCTCGGGAAATGTTTTTGGAAATGGATTTGACCAGATCTTTCCTGAAATACTCGCAAAAAATTTTCCTCCATCCAAAGTATACATAAAATCTTTAATGATAAACCAGCGGCCAATCGATCTCGCAATGGGTGTAAATGATCTTAAAGAATTGCTGCTCACCTATTCTGAAAATAAGATAAGTATTGAAACAGGTATCATTGATTATTTCAACAATGGACAATGCCAAATTCGATACAAATTGGATGAGGGAAACAATGACTGGCAATATGCTCCTGCAAACTATACAATCAGGTATGACGAATTGCCACCGGGCAATTACCAATTATTGATTCAGGGCTCGAATGCTTTGAATGATTTTAATGGTTCGGTGAAAACTTTGCACATTGATATAAAGTCCGCATTCTGGAAGACCTGGTGGTTTAAGACCATCGCAATTCTTGTTTTGTATGTATCGATTCGCTGGCAAATAAAACAAAAATACCAACTGCAATTGGAAAGGTCACATAGGCAAGCGGCGGAATTGTTGCAACAAAAGACGGATCTGGAGATGCAGGCTCTCAGGGCCCAGATGAATCCCCATTTTATTTTCAACTCACTTAATTCTATTAATCGGTTTATCCTGCAAAATAATAAAGCGCAGGCTTCCGAATATCTTACCAAATTTTCAAAGCTTGTGAGGATGATTTTGCAGAACTCTCAAGCCTCACTGATTAGCCTGGAAAGTGAATTGGAATGTCTTGAGCTTTACCTTGAATTGGAAGCGCTTCGGTTTGATCACCGTTTCAATTATAAAATTTATGTTCCAGGTGATATGGATCTGGAGATGTTGAGAGTGCCCCCACTCATTATTCAGCCCTATGCCGAGAATGCTATCTGGCATGGCTTGATGCATAAAGAAGAAAAAGGACAGTTGGATATTCAGTTGGAACAACAAGGGCATACTCTGTTTATAACCGTTAGGGATAACGGAGTAGGGCGCAAACAGACTGCTGTCTTGGACAACAAATCAGCTATCAGGCACAAGTCTATGGGGCTTAAGTTGACCGCGGAAAGAATTGCTATGATGAAAAGCAACGGTGGGAGCGAGTCGCCTGTTACTATTCGTGATCTTGTTAATGCGGATGGCACACCTGCAGGAACGGAAGTAGTGCTGGCAATACCTGTCCAAATGCAATCATAAAGCTATCGCCAAAATATTATATGATTTTATCGAAACAAATATCAACATTTATTTTTTGCATTACTTTAAATGCTGTTTGTTTTGGACAAAAACTAAATCTTGATAGTTTAAAGCATCTGTTGGTTAAGACTGCACTTGCTGACCATGTGGATATTTTGAACACTATCAGTTCTCAATTTTTGTGGTCCAGTGACATTCCTCGTCTTATGAATTTGCCTGCAAAGGATAGTGTTGAATATTATGCCGGGAAAGCATTGAAAGAAGCTGTTAAAATTAATTATGTCAAAGGAATTGCGGAAGCAAATTATAATTGCGCCTTAATTGAATGGAGTAATCTTTTCGACTTTCCTGCACTTGAAAAACATGCAAGATCAGCGGCTTCATTATTTGAACAAATGCATGATGACAAAAAATTAGCTACATGCCTTGACATGCTTGGAGGAGCACTGTGGGGGGAAAGTCATTTTGAGGAAGCCATTACAACTCTTGAAAAAGTATCTGGTATTTACAAAAAAAACAAATACACAAGTGGACTTAGCAATGCTTACAATTTTATGTCGGGAGTATATTTAACCTGGGGCTATTATGAAAAGGGATTTCGCTATTCCTTATTGGCCAATCAACTCAATGATAAAGAAGCTTTGGGCTACATGGCAAATATATCTTTTGGCTTGGGAGATTACCAAACGGCCATTGACTATCTTGACAGGATGACACATTTCGACCCTGTGATTAAAATAGATGGCAAATGCTTCCTTTATATACTAACTTATTCGGCGATGAAACGATATGATTCAGCGCTTCGACTTTGTGAACGCTGGGTGGATGCTATTAATAATCATGGGGTTGATCCTGCATCAAAAAGAATGTCTTTGCGCTGGCCAGATGAATACCTTGGTGAGATTTATTTGTCGCAGAAAAAATACGAGTATGCTTTAAGCAAACTGAATTCTGCATTAAATCTATTTGAGCAAAGCAACGACAACAACATGGTAATGAGGAGTCTTCTGCATTTGGCCAAGTGTTATGAAGAAATAGGGAAGACCAAGATGGCCTTACAAAATGCCAACCAACTGATGGGGCTGGCCCTAAAAACTGGCTCACGCAAATTCATCCTGGACGGCAGTGATCTTTTGTGGAACCTATACATAGATTCAAAAAAAGTTGATAGCGCCTACTACTTTCTCAAAATATACACCAGGGTTAAAGACACCCTTGCTGCAGACCAGTCCTTCTTCAAAGCTTTTGTAGCGATCGAGAAAAAACAGAATCAAATTGAATCGTTACAAAAGGAAAAAGAAATACAAGAGGTTAGACTAAGAAATGATTCTATACTAAAAACAGTTTTTCTTGCTAGCATAGCTCTAATATTGGTTCTTGCTTTTATCATATTCAGAAATATAAGTCTGAAACGAAGAAATGAGTCGAACCGGAGAGAGCTTGTGGAAAACGAGCTGCAAATACAAAAGCTTGAGGTTGAGAGAGCAAAGTCGGAACTCCGGCAACAGGCTACCGCTCTTGAAATGCAGGCTCTGCGCGCACAAATGAGCCCTCATTTCATATTTAATTCTCTCAATTCCATAAATCGGTTTATCATGCAAAATGATAAAGCGCAGGCGTCCGAATACCTTACTAAATTTTCAAAACTCATTCGATTGATACTGCAACATTCGGAGGCAACACTTATCTCCTTGGCGAGTGAACTTGAATCGTTGCGGTTGTATCTTGAACTGGAAGAACTTCGTTTCAATCATCATTTCAATTATAGAATCAGTGTTGCTGATGACATCGATTTAGATATTTTGAAAGTGCCCCCGCTCATCATCCAGCCATATGTTGAAAATGCCATTTGGCATGGCCTAATGCACAAGGAAGAAAAGGGACAACTCGATATTAACCTGCATCAGGATGATAATTCGCTTTACGTAACGATTACAGATGATGGCATAGGTCGAAAAAGAGCGCAGGAACTAGCCAGCAAATCGGCGACAAAGCATAAGTCGATGGGATTGCGCATAACCGCTGACAGAATTGCCATGATGCACGGTAGCCACAGTAAGGAAGATTGGATAACGATTCATGACCTTGTAAATTCTGATGGCTCCCCCGCTGGGACCGAAGTAATAATTAAACTACCCGTTATAAATGATTAAAGCAATTTTAGTAGACGATGAACTTCATTGTCTGGACACCTTGAACATGTTGCTCACCGATTTCTGCCCCCATGTGCAGGTGGCGCAACAATGTCCCTCCGCCAAAAAAGCGCTCGAAGCAATAAGCACCCACAAGCCAAACCTGGTATTCCTGGATATTGAAATGCCGGCAATGAACGGGTTTGAGTTATTAGAACAATTTCAAACCATTCCATTCTCTGTCATTTTCACAACAAGCTACGATCAATATGCCATCAAGGCGATCCGGTTCAGCGCCCTGGACTATTTATTGAAACCTATAGATCCAAAGGAATTGGTTGCCGCTGTACACAAGGTTGAAATCCAAAAATCACCACCGTCAGCTGAACAATTTCAAATGCTAATGGATCAAATCCAAAACCGGGATAGTGGCTTTACTAAGATCGCTGTTCCCACAGCAGAAGGATTCGAGCTACTTCCCGCGGACAATGTCATTTTCTGTGAAGCTGACGACAACTATACGCACCTTCATCTTAAAAGCAAGCAAAGAACTATAGCTTGTCGTACATTAAAAGAAATGGAAGAGCAGCTTCACGATTTTAATCATTTTGTGAGGGTGCATCACTCTTACATCGTAAACCTGAATGAAGTTCAAAAATATGTAAGAGGTGAAGGTGGCTACCTGGTGATGAGCGATGGCAGCATTGTTAATGTTTCGCGTAGCCGAAAAGATGCGCTGATGAAATATTTTTGAGCCTCCGCTTTGAGACCAGCACCTTAGGCTGGGACGGGCATATAACGTAAGGACTGGCCAAATTCACTAGTGAAGGAAAGATAATTTAATTAGACCCTTTGTGGGTTTAAAATAAAATGATCCAAATGTCCATGCAAACACAGGCAAAAAAGCAGGTAAGTATCTGCAAAAGGCCGTGATACCTACCTGCGACGGCTAGGGTAGGTGCTAATTTATTGCCAGTTATTTCTTGCCCAGATAATCAGGTCTACCATTGCTGATCCTCCGGCCGCTACGTTTGTATCTTCGATGGTCCACCAAAGAAATGTTTCTTTAAGTCCGCCACTATCAGTTCCAACAACAGAAGGCCATGACTCTCCATTCCAGAATCCAAACACGGGGCCTCCTGAATCACCAGGTGTACTGTCTGCCGTAAATTCCAGTTCATCGGTACTGCCGTCACTATCGTCATCGTCTATCGCCCACCACATTTGGCGCGATGGCCTGTTGGCATTTGCTATAGCACCGGGATAGCCAGCAAGGCTCCAGTAATTGCCACCTTGCCAGCCGCTATCGTACGTTTTAGCTCCAAAATAACCAAGTGAATTTCCGAGAGGTGTATATAATCGGCATACCACCATATCATAGGCGCTCACCGGATCATTGTATCCATAAAAATCCGAAACGTATGAATACACGCCAGCTCCCAATGCTGAAGCTCCGTCGTAAAAAGCAGGGATGAATTTCATTGCCCAGTTTCCAGATCCCCAGGGCGCTACATGCCCGGCCGTTAATACCACGCGGCCGCCGATCAGTACTCCTGAACCTGACCATTGAGGACTTGATTTTGAGAAATCATTCCAGGCATAGATCTTGCCGATGCAAGTCCATGGGTAGCCGGAGGGGTAGTATACCTGCCTGTCGTCTGTTCCAAATACACCGTAATGAGGATCCACGATTTCGCCAGTCCTTCTTTTTAAGTATCGTTTAGCCAGCGGGGCCAGCTTAGGATGCGGCGCATAATCAATCCAGTTAGGTCGGAATCCTTCCAGGTGAGCAGCGGGCTTAATGGCTTTTTTTATTTCATCGCGAGAGATCCTACCGGATTTTAGACCAGGTAAGCCAATATTTGCGCCTGGAGGGAGAAGCAGCTCCATAGCGTCGGCATGGTTTTTAGGTTCGGTTATTTGCGCAGGTTTTCCATGTGGGGTATGAATATAGATCCTGTTTTCATGAAGACTTTCAAACTCTTTTGGCAATCCTTTTGTTGCCTTTTCATTTTCCAGTGTTAAAAATTCATCAGGCAGCATGGGCTGAACCTGACCAGCTGCGTCATCAGCTTTTTTTGCATTCGCTTCCATAAAAAATAAGGTTAAGTTTCGCCTACTCTGTTTTGGATTTTCGGCATACTCCAGTGCAAGTATTCTTGAGTAGTCGATTTTTTTTTGAATGAGGGAAACAGTAGCAATGAAGAAATCCGTTGAAAAGATGTCGTATCTGCAAAAAAAAAGTGGAAACCAATTTCGTCATAATTGTTTCCACTTATTTCGGGATGGGGACGATCGATTATCAGCTATTCGATGTCTTCATTCTTTGATTTGTTAACTCCATAAATTCACTTACGGAGATAGTTTCACCATCCAATTTTTTTACTATTTCGAAGTTGGACAAGGCTTCTTTGAACTCATTTTTTTCTAAGTAGTAAATTCCTAAAACAAGATACCCAAAAGAATTTTTTTCGTCAAGTTGAAGGCAATGCTTTATGTCAAGTAAACCTTCTTCCCTCTCGCCAAGCCTGACCTTCGCATAACCTCTACTTGAATATGCATTTGCGAAATCGGGAGCTGTATCGATCACTTTGTCCAAAAACACTATAGCTTCAGCGTGCAAATTTTTTTTGAAAGCCAATGTATATCCGATATTGTTTAAGGCGCAAACATGGTCGGGGTTTAGCTGAAGGGATTTATAGTAACATTCCAAAGCTTCATCATATTTTTCCGAATGGTATTTTAAATAACCAAGATTGGCGTAGTCATCGGCGTTTAAGGCATATTTGATTGAAATGATTCCAAGCAGCTGTTCAGCCTTGTTAAATCGGTTCGCAAGTAAATTTGAGCTAATGGCCTTGCGGAGAGTTATTAAATCAATGTTTCCTGACTCCGGAATTTTGTCGAAAAGATCAGCAGCTTGCGTAAATTGTTTGTTGGTATAGCATTCAATTGCATTTTTATAGTTCTCGGGTAATCTTTTGTGCTTAAACAATTGCACAATTTGCATTGCGTCATTATTTAAAGGTTGACCGTTACTGGCGAATTTGGAAATTTTAGTCGGAATTATTGAAGAAAACAAGGTAGTCAGCCCAAAGCAAAATAATAATACAAGAACAAATCTGGAAAATCCCGAAAATTCAAAACTAAATAGAATATAAAATGAAATTACAGTGAGCAACAATGAAACGATCGGCCCCGATGCCATATAAAGAATCTTCTTGTTGGTTGATACTTTTTCGTTTGGAGGCTGGCAAACACCTTTGGTCCATTCGAGAGGATTGTATTTCAAAAATACATCCAATCTTTTTACAGAAAGCTTTATGCATTTTCTTGAATCACCGAAAGATCCAAGATAAATTTCAACCTTCCCTTCTGTCATGAAGAGAATTGGAATGGCATGGCCCAGCTCATGTAGAATTATTACAAAAAGCTGCAGAAGTGAGACTATGATTATTATAGGAACAATGTTAGAAACGATGAAATAGACCATAGGGTACCTTTAGGGGAATCGACCCTTAAAAATATAAATAGAATTTCAAATCGCAAAGCCCAGCGCTTGAGAGAAATAGCACGCCAGTTTTGGACTCTTGTTTTAGAACTAATTATGCTATTTAACCATATAGAACACGGAGTGCCCAGGAGAAGACAAAAAGGCACGCCTATTACTTCTGGGCGTCTCGGTGGGTTCTCTGTGTCCTCTCTGGTTCTCTGTAGTTAAAAAAAACTTACAAGAACAGGACATTGTCATTCAGAAAGCGTTTCTTCAATAGAAACCAATAAGTAATCAATTTTCTGATTCACTTTGATTGTCGGCTGATATTTTATATTTTTCGCGACCAACATACTGCAATGAAGAGACAAATCTCCTTTTTCATATTTCTGTTCGCCGGTTCCGTACTCTCCTTTGCTCAATCGGCTGAAAAAACGGCTTTAAATGCATACCTGATCAGCCGAATGGTAGAAAAATATCATGTTCAGCCCCGTCCCCTCAATGATGAAATGTCGGCTGCAATCTATTCTCATCTTTTGGAATCATTGGACGATCAGCGCATTTTCTTTACTCAGGAAGATATCACTAAACTATCTGCATTCAGATTAGAAATAGATGACGAAATAAAAAACAGGCAATCTACTTTTTTAAGAGAATTCACTAGCATTTATAAGACAAGACTACAGCAGGCGGATACCATCGTAGACAATATCTGTAAAACGCCTTTTAATTTTTCAATAAAAGAAAAATACACTGTAGCAGAAGACACTTCTTATCCCGTCGGAATTGCTGGTATGCACACCAAATTGTATAAGCTGCTCAAACATGCGGTATTGACAGCTATTCTTAACAGAGATACTATTTCATTGGAAACAAAGCTGCCGTCTAAGAGATTCATCGACAGCCTTGAGCCGCGATTGCGAAAAACAGCTGACCGTTCGCTGAAACGTTTTATCAAACGATTATTGCAGAGCCCGCAGGGTATCGAATATATTGTTGGAACCATGTACTGCCAGGCTGAAGCTTCCTGCTACGACCCCCATACTGCCTATTTTCCTCCGGATGTGAAGAGCGCTTTTGAGAGTCAGCTCGGAAACAAACCACTGGAGTTTGGTTTTTCGCTGGATGAAAATGAAGATGGAAATATTGAGATCAACCACCTTGCTCCGGGCGGCCCGGCGTTCAAGAGCGGGATGTTGAGTGAAGGAGATAAAATGATCAGCCTTCAATGGGAAAACAAGGATCCTATAGATGTCGCAGGGGCATCTGTAGAAGAAGTGGGTCATATGCTGAGAGCTTTCGGCGGAAATAAAATGATCATTACCGTAAGAAAAGCTGACGGCACAACACGCCAGGTAACTTTGCATAAGGAAAAAGTAGCTGTTGAGGACGATGAAGAAGATAAGGTCAAAGGGTTCCTGTTGAAAGGTAAATATACAGTCGGATATGTTTCACTGCCCGCTTTTTATCAGGATTGGGAAGACAGCAGGGGATTGAATGGATGTGCCAATGACGTGGCCAGGGAAATAATTAAACTAAAAAAAGAAAATATTGATGGACTGATCCTTGATCTCAGGTATAATGGAGGCGGATCTATGCTGGAAGCTGTTGAACTGACCGGAATTTTTATTGATGCAGGCCCGCTGGCCCAAATTAAAACAAAAGAAGCAAAAACCATTACATTAAAGGATGTCAATCGGGGAACGATTTATGATGGCCCTCTCCTCGTTTTGGTAAATGGATCCAGCGCTTCAGCGTCGGAGATGGTAGCGGGTTCATTACAGGACTACCATCGCGCTTTGATTGTGGGTTCGGCTACTTACGGAAAGGCTACAGCGCAGGTCGTACTACCTATGGATACTACTATCAATCTATCCACCTATAATGGCAAGGCGGTAGCATCCGATTATATTAAGCTTACTGTTTCCAAGTTGTACCGGATTAACGGATCAACCGCACAAATCAACAGTGTGGTTCCGGATATCGTTTTGCCTGATCCTTCAGATGCATTATCGGAAAGAGAAGCCGATGAAAAATTTGCTCTTCGTGTTGCTCCCATTGAGCCCAATAAATACTACCAGCCGCTTGCGCCGATACCTGTCACTGCCGCAAAGGAAACCGCAAAAAAGGAAATCGATTCCTCTTCGTATTTCCGGGCTACCATGGAGTATATCCAGGCAATGAAAAATGCGGACCGCAAAAAGGATGTTCCATTGTCACTCAACGAGGCCTGGCAGGAAATGAAACAGAAAAATACAAAGCCCGATCCTCCTGAATTAACCGACTATCCAGACTCTTCACCCGGCTACACAGTGCTCAATCATATATATGAACAGCGCAGAATGCAGACTAATCCTGATTTGCAAGAGACCAACGAAGAGTGGAAAAACAATTTGCTCAATGATCCTTATGTAAAAGTTGCCTATAACGTGATGAATTCGATGATAAAATGACTTTTTAATTCATAACAACCCAATCGATCACATCCTAACTCCTGATTATGACCTTTAAAAGTTTTACAATTTCCTTTTTTACGATCTTATTGATGATGAACCTATCATCTTTTGCGCAGGACATTCAAAATAATCCGGGCGATTATATGACAGAGATCGCCAAAGCCAGGGGAGACATGGATGTTAAATATATGCAGTATGTGAGTGCAGCAGCCCATGGCAGGCGTGCCCGAAAAGTAGAGAAACTCAGGCAACAGGTATTGGATAATATTACAGAATGCCGTTACAAAACCACAGGCCTCCCTAAATATAAAGGGGATAATTCCTTGCGCCAGGCCAGTATTGATTATATACAATTCTGCTATCGCGTTTTTAACGAAGACTATAAGAAAATTGTGGATATGGAAGAATTGGCCGAACAGTCTTTCGATGAAATGCAGGCTTACATTCTTCTGCATGAAATGGTCAGTCAAAAGCTGCATGAAGCATCGGCCAACCTCCAAAAAGCCACAGCTGATTTTGCGACTAAATACAATATTAACTTAATCGAAGATCAAAGCCCGCTAAGCGCAAAAATGGAAGTAGCATCTAAGCTCAATCACTATTCGAACAATGTGTACCTTATTTTTTTCAAATGCAATTGGGAAGATAACCAGATGGTGACTGCTATGAATAATAAAAAACTTAATGATATGGAGCAGTCGAGAAACGCATTGGCCAGATACGCAAATGAAGGCTTTAAAACATTGGATACGATGAAGGTATTTGAGGGGGACCCCTCCCTCGCAAATGCATGTAGGGAAACATTGACATTTTACAAAAACCTGGCTGAAAAAGATATGGCTCAGTTAACGGATTTTTTTCTCAAACAGGATGATTTTGAAAAAACAAAAAAGGCATTTGATGCAAAATCTGGAAATGCCACAAAGCAGGACGTAAATGACTACAATAAGGCAGTTAAAGAATTAAACAATGCCGTCAATGCTTTCAATCAAACTAACAATAAGGTAAATAATAACCGCAAGCAGGTGTTGAATGACTGGGACAATGCGGAGAAGAAATTTGCCGATGCGCACATGCCTTATTATCGTTAATATTCGAATCAATTCTTCGACGCTATTTTTGCCGCATTTCAAGGTGTTCTTGGAGCATGTTGGGGCCGGTCATCCTGGATATGGCTATTAATGATATCTTATTCTTAATGAAGGAGTGGTATTAAACTCATCTCGGTCTAGCAGATTTACTGGAAACTCACATCCGGTTTGAAGAAAGGGTTTGTTCAATCATCTTCTGGAAAAAATGAAACATGAAGAATTGGAGGCATTGCTCGTGAAAACTAAATGATGTCAGGAGTAAGTTGGATTAGCAAATCGTCGGCTTATAGATTTTCTCTCTCTTGTCTACGAGAACCTATAATACCAGTTGTACAGGTGTGCAAGAAGCGAATCAGGCGGGTTATGACACCGGCGATTCAACCAGACAACGTTTGATTACCGCGGGCATTCCTTCAGGAGGTACTATGAAATCTGCGTTACCACTTTTGATGACTTCACTGGGCAAATCAGGGAACTCGCAACTATCCGGAGTTTGAACTATCACTGTGCCTCCCGCTTTTTTAATGGCAGCGGCTCCTTTAACACCGTCAGTGCCGGTGCCTGAAAGAATGATGGCGATCGATTTTCTTTTGTTTTCATTGCGCGCTAGTGATTCCAGGAAAATATCAATCTGCCGATTGCGAGACTCTTTTACTCTGCTGACAAATTCCAGGCTTCCATCTTCGATTATAAGATGATTCCCCGGAGATGCATAATACACGCAGTCATTTTGTATAGACGCACCCCGCTTGGCCTCTTCGACTTTCAACTTTGAATGTTGTTTCAAAATATTGTTCAATGCACTTTTATAGTCAAGCGGCAAATGACGAAGAATAACATAAGAGGCATTGTTTAATGGAGTATGATCAAAAAATTTCCTTAAAGCAAATAACGACCCGGCGGAGCCTCCAATCGCAATAACATATTGTTTTAACATCGTCGTAGGGTTTTATTTGTTTAGGAAAGATAAGGTGATAATTAGTCGGCACTTTATGATATTAGTCATGCCTTTGGTTGATGTATGGACCTGGCCATTTGCTAATATGCGAAAAAGAAATATATTCATCGTGCAGTTAAATTATATGGCAGACGTTACATTAAAACAACGGTTTTCGGCATTGGGTAATCTCCCTTTGTTTTTTAAACTGGTTTGGAAGACCAGCCCGGCTCTAACTATCGCAACGTCTCTTATCCGTGTTGTTCGTTCGGCTATTCCAGTCAGTGTGCTATATGTGGGCAAGCTGATCATTGACCTTGTAGTGCATCTGAGCAGGGGAACGGGCGATGGGCAGATGCATTTGTGGGAACTCGTCGCTATTGAGTTTGGATTGGCGATTTTATCTGACGCTTTAGGAAGGGCTTCTACTCTCATTGATAGTTTGCTGGGAGACTTGTTCTCCAACTATACTTCGATCAAGATTATGGAGCATGCAGCGACATTGGATTTGGAGCAATTTGAAGATTCTAATTTCTATGACAAGCTAGAAAGGGCAAGACAACAAACGATAGGCAGAACCATTTTGCTTTCCCAGATATTGAGCCAGATGCAGGATTTGATCACTATGGGATTTTTAGCAGCAGGGTTGATTGTGTTTAATCCCTGGCTTATTGTCCTGCTGCTTGTTGCCGTGCTACCCGCATTTATGGGCGAAGCGTATTTCAACGACCAAACTTATTCGCTGAGCCGAAGGCAAACGCCAGAGAGAAGGGAGCTGGACTATGTTCGTTACATTGGAGCAAGTGATGAGACAGCGAAAGAAGTGAAGCTGTTTAACTTATCCGGCTTTTTGATCGATCGTTTCAAACACCTTTCTCAAACTTTCTACCAGGATAACCGGAAACTTTCTATCAGAAGATCACTTTGGGGTACTGCTTTTTCGTTATTTGGCACACTCGGCTACTATAGCGCTTATGTTTACATTATATACAAAGCTATCCAGGGAAGGATTACGATTGGTGACTTAACTTTTCTTGCAGGTTCCTTTCGCCAGTTACGTGCTTTGCTCGATGGAATTTTATCGCGGTTTACATCAGTTTCACAGGGAGCCATTTACCTTAAAGACTTCTTTGATTTTTTCGAGATTCAACCCACAATTATTCCTTCACCAAAAGCTCTGCCATTTCCCAATCCGGTCAGGCAGGGATTTGTATTTGATAACGTAAGTTTCAAATATGTTAACTCGGATACCTGGGCTAATCGCCATTTGAATTTTACACTTCCAGTCGGTGAAAAGCTGGCCCTGGTCGGAGAAAACGGTGCAGGAAAAACGACGTTGGTAAAATTGCTGGCAAGACTATATGACCCTACCGAAGGCAGAATCCTACTGGATGGTCATGATTTGCGAGAATACAATTTGTCCGAACTAAGGAAGAATGTTGGCGTAATTTTCCAGGATTATATCAGGTATCAGATGACCGTCTCACAAAACATTGCAGTTGGCAACATTGATGAAAAAGAAAACAAGGAATTGATTGAACGATCAGCGAGGAAGAGTTTAGCGGACCGCCTGGTGCAAAGGCTTGCCGGCAAGTATGATCAGGCGCTAGGCAAGCGGTTTAACCAAGGTGTGGAACTCTCCGGAGGCGAGTGGCAAAAGATCGCCTTGGCAAGAGCATACATGAAAGATGCTCAACTATTAATATTAGACGAACCTACCTCTGCGCTTGATGCGCGGGCTGAATATGAAGTGTTCCAACGTTTCTCAGAACTCACCAAGGGGAAAACCGCTGTTCTTATTTCTCATCGCTTTTCAACTGTGCGCATGGCAGACAGGATTTTAGTCCTGGATAAAGGGGAGCTGTTGGAAATTGGCAGTCATGAACAACTCTTGCAGAACGGTGGTCGATATGCGGAGTTATTTAACCTTCAGGCATTGGGCTATCAAAAATAGAAGTCTCATTAGTTGATCATAACGGTATTAAGCGAACTAACCGGTATAATCTACTCATTTGGTAGACTAGAGCATTTGCTTTATATTGCTCTAAATCTAACTGCATGACTGAACAAACCATTAAGCTTGGCGATCAGCCTCAGGAATTACTAGCTTCTCAAAAAAAAGCCGCCAAAAATCTTACAGAAGACTGGTGGGCAGTCTACCTCGGACTAGGAATTATTGTTGTGGCCTATGTCTTTTATCTGAGTGGCTCCAGTATATCCTGGATCGCGGTATCACCTTCCAAATGGTCTGATTTTTCTCAACTCAGAGCTCAATTTTCAAAAAATGCAGTACACTATCTGGCTCTGCTTGCAGCTTTTCTTGTTCTGTTTACGATCGTAGTTTCATTTATAGGCCAAAAACCCAAATCGTTTGTCGTTTCTTTCATTTTCATTTTTGTATTGTCTGCAATCATTTTCGCCGCTGGAAATTGGGATCAGGCAAGTCGTTACAATCTTGAACCTCCTTTGCTTGCACTTCTTGTAGGATTAATCATATCCAATGTGATCGGATTGCCTAGGTGGCTTGATGCAGGATTTCGGGTTGAATTTTATATAAAACTCGGTATTGTTCTCTTAGGTGCAACGTTACCTTTCACTTTAATTATCTGGGCAGGACCGGTTGCCATCCTGCAAGCTTCAATAGTGTCACTGGCGACTTTCTTTGCAATCTTTTTTACAGCCCGAAAGCTTGGCCTTGACCAAAGATTTGCTGCAGTTTTAGGTGCCGGTGGTGCCGTGTGTGGCGTTTCAGCTTCAATAGCGGTAGCCGGCGCCGTGCGTGCAAAAAAAGAAGACCCACCTGTGGCAATAAGCCTTGTAGTGTTCTGGGCAATATTATTAATTTTTGTTTTGCCGTTTGTTTGCCGCCTCCTTCAACTGCCGACGGGAGTTGGAGGAGCATGGATTGGGACATCCGAATTTGCAGATGCTGCAGGTCTTGCGGCAGCGCAGTCATATGGGGGTCTTGCGAATGCACACACGGGCATCACAGGAACACCAGAACAGGCGCTTGCATCTTATACCCTGATCAAGGTGATTGGACGTGATGTCTGGATCGGTATTTGGGCATTCGTTCTTGCATTCATTTCAATCACAGTATGGGAGCGCAACAAAATGAACTCAAAAAATCAGGCGGCTCAGATATGGTGGCGTTTTCCAAAATTCGTGATCGGCTTTCTTGTAGCTTCTGTGTTGACATCCCTGATTATCCATGGGCACTCACTAGCTGAATACAATAAGGTTGTAAAACCTACTTTAATAGCTCCAATAACATCGCTCCGGACATGGGCATTTACTTTTAGCTTTTTAAGTATCGGACTTACGACCAGGTTTCGGGAATTGTCAAAAGCAGGAATAAAACCATTTGTAGCATTTATTGCCGGTGTTGCAGTAAATATTGTGCTGGGCTACGTTCTTTCAGTGATAGTATTCGGCCATTACTGGGCTAATATCACTACAAATTAGTGTTATGAAAAACTTTAGCGAAACAAAGGCCCGGAGTTTTGAAAAAACCTGCAGGAACTGCAGTTATTTTCAGAACGATCCTGCCTTTATCGAAAAGGAGTTTGCAGGTCTTCAAAGCCTGAGTAGTGGATTCGCCTCCGTGCGAGCGAGAGACGGAATTTGCAGCCATCACCAACTTTATCTTCCCATGGAGGACAGCTGTTCTGACTTTGTATTGAGAAAATCCAATACTGAAGAAAATCGAAAACGCCCGTGAATTAATTTTTCTGATTTATTCTTTAAAGGGACTATGATGAAAGGTGGAGGTAAAGTTGAATTAATATCAGAACCGTGATACTAGCATAAGTCATGGCATGCTGAGTTAGTTTTTGGCTTGTTGTTGGTTGAAATTAATGATTTTTGGGAAGCTTTAAAGAGTAGCTCTCTGTATTTATTGGATAAATAATCTTGATGAATGTTATAGAAAGGGTCCGCTTAACCATTTTGACATTAAACGCGCTGTTATTGCTTTAAAAAGGGATTGCATAAATGGCCATCATGTTTTGGCCTTCAAATTTACCGGCATTTTATCTCTTCAGGAAATCCTGGCGAATCCTGGCCTTGGCCAGTTAAACCTCATTGGATTGGGTGCACATATAGCTTTACCAAAAGTGCACAATGGTGGCCAGTACACAACGGGCTAGGTATCAAATTCACTCATGTATAATATCATTGACACAGCACATGATGCATCTGGCAATAGTGTGATGGCGTTGTTAGTTGAATCTCCTTCAGGAGTATGGTGGAGATTAAAAATGAGCACAAACTAGCTTGTGACTTGAAGAAATAAGTATTAATTTTTTGTTCAAAATAAATTTGCGATAGCCAATTACTGTAATTGGCTATCGCCTGTTAAGAAATAATTCGAAATATGAAACCTGCCATTATCTTGTCGCTATTTTTTTACCTGCTTCTGCAATCGTGTTCTAAGAGTAATGGCAATAGTGGGAATACTGGAACCACCGCTCAAACCCCTTCTGCTAAGATCGCGGATGTTATACAGAACAGGCAGGATACTGCGACAACTTTCAGGTTTTATGTTGATTTGAGCGCTTCAAGTACGCAACCTGTTAATGTACAATTTGCAACAAGCGACGGTACAGCTGTATCTTCAAAAGATTACATGGCAGAATCAGGCACACTCACATTTCAACCGGGGCAGAAGGAACTGTATATAGATGTAAAAGTAAATGGAGACAGTTTACGTCAAGCCACTCAAAAATTCTATATCCAATTGAGCAATCCGCAAAATTGCACATTAAGTATTCCCAAGGCGACCGCAACAATTATTAACGATGGCACCTATCTTCCGACGGATTCAACGGGTTATTATTCCGCCACCAGCTATCCCGGATATACACTGGCGTGGAGCGATGAATTCAGTGGGAACTCATTAAATACAAATAACTGGAATTATGAAACCGGTGGTGGTGGTTGGGGAAATAATGAACTGGAGAATTACACATCACGCCTGCAAAATGTTTTTGTGTCATCAGGAAACTTGGTCATTGAAGCGAGACAGGAAAGTTATGGGAATAATGTGTATACGTCAGGCAGATTGAATACATCAGGCAAACAACAATTTCAATTTGGGAGAATTGATATCCGCGCAAAGGTTCCGGTATCAAGCGGAATGTGGCCTGCATTGTGGATGCTGGGAAGTAATTTTCCTTCTGCCGGATGGCCTGGTTGTGGAGAAACAGATATTATGGAACTAATTGGAAAAAACCCAAAACAGGTTGTTGGTTCTTTTCACTGGAAAAAAGGAGATGGAACGGAAGGAACAGTTAATAATGCATACAATCTTTCCTCCCAGGATTTTTCCCAACAATTCCACGTATTCAGTTTAATTTGGCAGCAGGATAGCTTGCAAATTTTGGTAGATGACCAGGTTTATGTTTCCGGTAGTGCTCAAAATATTACCACGGGGACTTATCCTTTCAATGCTCCTTCATTTTTCATTTTTAATGTAGCTGTCGGCGGTAATTGGCCAGGTGCTCCTGACGGTACTACTGTTTTACCGCAGCGCATGTTTGTAGACTACGTTCGCGTTTTTCAAAAATGATATTTCTTCAAGGTGAAGTGTATGAAAATTTAAGAATAATACCGGAGGGGAAGAAAGTGTTGATGTTTTGAACGATGGCGGAACTTCACAAACCTTCAATATCAGTTTTAACGGAAAAATTGTTACAACAGCATTAAATGGCGGATCGGTGGGTACTTATGTTTGGTAAATAGTGCGGAGAAGCATCTCAAAAACTTAGAGGATCTTAAAAGTTATTAGTAGTCAGAACAATCACATTGCCCGGCTGCTCTAAACCCGGGTCATCTTCCGCACTAATGAAAATTCTCACTGGTTTATAGGGACTTACTGTACTGAATGAGGCCTTTTTCGCTTTTGACAATAGAGAACCGGAGCTATGTATTTGTCCAATGTTTTTAGCTCCTTTCTCGGTTTCCAGCCATACTATATATTCTTTCTTAGCAGGAGTAAGTTTCGATGGATCTGCCAGGTTATTAATCTCGATATCGATATTAAAGTTGCCATTCTTATCTTTTTTTACTTTCACGGTTCCTTCAGCGCCGGGATCGATCGTTGAAGTATTGAATGGAACTTTTTTCGATTGTGCAGATGAAGTAAAATAAGTCGCCGTTAAGAATAGGAACAAGCAAATTATCAGGCGAATAGAAAGTTGCAGTCTCATATTTTAAGGTTTAATGCTATTAATGACAATTCGATAGACCTAAAGTTATCAAAAATCTCAAATCGGGTTAGGTGATGGTGCATGTAACGGTTAAATCAGATCATGGGCTAAGATGTGAATTTGCTAGATGATTAACTAGTTAAAACAAAAAGGACCCGAAGGGGCCCTTTTGGCAAATCTACTTGTAAAAGTCTTTTGCAGCCTTTACTTAGAGCTTAAATCTGGCCTGTATACCAGCATTTCGCTCCATGCATGATCGAGAACCTGGCTCGCTTCGGCAAGAAAGGCATCGTAGCTTCCTGAGCCAAATTTGGCGTCATAGCGGGCATTAAAAGGCTTCATAAATTCTGGTGCTCTTTCCTTCCATCCGGTTTTGTAGCGTGTTACTATGGTGAATGAAGTTGGCCCCGATGAGCTGGATGAGTAAACCGCTACTGTTTGGTTGGAACCAGCCCACACGGAGTTCAGTTTTTTAATTAAGGCTTCAAAACGGGGCCCACAGCCGGGTTTTGGGAAGTAGTGAGAAGTGGATATTTTGTCTGAATAGTCTGTCAATGCCACGGTACTAAGGTCCTCCCTAAACAGGCCATAAGAAAAGGTACCTGCATTTGTGCAGATTGCTAATACGGTCCGATACCAGTCGGCCATATGTTCTGAGCCCAAGTCGCCCCTTTGATCCAACTCTTCCCAACTGAAAGGTCCTTCCGTGCACTGATATGATCCAAAATCCGGACCTGATCTTACCATGTAAACGCGCCATTTAAAGTCACCTTTGTGGAATTTGGCGGCATGATCAGCAAGAGCTTTTTCAAATTCTAAGACTTTGTCAGGTTTGGGCGTAATGCGGAGGGAGCTGACTACATTTTTGGTTTGACTGATTGCAAATAAAGGCGTAATTAGGATCAATAACAAGAACTGTTTCATGATGCTGAATTTAGGTGAAGAAAATAGGTTTCGAAACAAACTCGTGGTGAGAGCGTAAACTATCTTTAAGTGGAGAGGAGGTAAGAGTCTAATGGACCATGACGAACTTTTGGTGGATCTATTGTTCTAAGCCTTACTCAGATTCTGAGTTCCTGATGTGATTTTGATAAACTTTTTCGTCAGACCAGCCTGATAAAAATTGCCCTGGTTTATTTAACTACCCAGTCATTGTACTTGTCAGGCGTATTTGAAGATTTCACGTATTGATCCATTTCCTTTGAAATGGCATCCAATTTCGCATTCGCTTTTGTAAAAAGTTCAGTTGGTGTACCGTCATTCTTAAAGTACTTGTTTCTGTCGGCTTCACTATTAAACATGAATATTACGCCCATACTGGAGCTGTCTTGCCCTCGGACTGATTTGATCAGATAGGTTTTCATACCTGGGAAAGCTTTATCGTAAGCAGGGATCACTTTAGTTGTAAAAAACTTTACATAGTCCCCCATGGTCACGCCTGGTTTCAAATCAATAGTAGTGTTGTGAAGACCAATAAGATTTCCCTTGTTCAAATTTTGGGCAAAGGAAGAAATGCCTAATAAGGCGAAGGCTAAAAAAAACAATCCTTTTTTCATTGTTTTTTTATTTAGTGATTAAAAAATGGAGAGTACCTATTTGTCAGTTCTCTGGATCTGATATCACATTTTGAAATTGATTAAAAGCAGAGGATCAGCTTTTGAGGTTTCTCGACCAGGGAGGTGCATATAAGGGATGCGGGAAAGAACGTTCCAGGTAGGAATAAAAGTCATGTCGTCAGGGGTATCCTTAGCAAATATCTATATAATATTTGGTCAGATCAACAAGTTCTTCGATAAAAAGTAGGTTTAGTTTTGCAGTTATTGCCAAAGTGAAATATTATTCTTATCAACCCAGGCGACTCTTTTGCCAGGTTCTGTAAGAACCTACAGTAGGTGGCTTTTCTCTTTTTAATCCATCACATCCTTGTAATCTGGCCTAATCAAAAAAGCCCAAGCCAATCTACTGCCGCTACCATTAATTCCGGATATATTATCTGAAAGCGAGCCACGACCCAAAAAAAACCTGCGTACATTTAATTGTTTAGTGTTATTTCCAAAATCTTCCCAAAATGCGACTATCCCAGACCGAAAGAATGGAGGCATCGAAAGTGATTGCTGCAGATGCAAAATTAGATGTATCGTACCTACTAATCAACGCTATATCGACTATTGTTGCTTGTTCTGGACTCTTGGCTAACAGCATCGGCGTAATAATAGGCTCAATGCTGATTGCGACTTTGCTTTCTCCGATCGCTGGTATTGCTCTGTCTCTTGCAGAAAAAAATTTGAAAGGAACTGTGGATTGTATCAAAACACTGCTTTGCGGAGTGTTGCTTGTTACGGCAATTGCTTATTTGTATGGACTATTCTTTCCTCATATTCGACCAACTGATAGAATGTTAGCCAGAACAGATCCGGGAATTTTTGACGTCATCATTGCGTTTTTTGGAGGTATTGCAGGCGGAATCTCTTTGCTTTTTAAGAGATATAAAATGGTTATGATAGGTGTGGGAATAGCGACAGCCTTAGTGCCGCCTCTTTCGACAGCGGGAATTTTTCTCGCAAAAGCAAATTTCCATTACGGATTCAAAGCTATTCAACTTGCCTTGATCAATATAACATTTATAACCGTTGCCAATTTTCTGGTCTTTAAATACTTTGGAATTAATTCTAAAATAAATTGACGATTTGGAGTAATCATAAATCAGCACACTTAATTTTACGAGTCAGGGGCGGACATCCGGTATTTTCTCATAATGGGGAAAAAAAATGCTGATTCGGGCAGGCTGAATTGACTGTCCGCAAGAATTAATGTATTGTGAAGTCTTTCGTTGTATTCTTTGACTCAACCTGTACACTCATTGAGATGGGAACGCGGAATTTGAATTGGGTCATACAAATGGGTCGCCTCGGCGAGCCTTTTGTATTGGATACCTCCATAGTTCCTCATTTCGTGCCTTCGGTGGTCTTCGGCCTTTCAAGCAACTGGAAAAATTGATCGAGTTCAGGAAGAATCACGATCCTCGTGCGGCGGTTGGCTGCCCGGCCTTCCGCTGTTTCGTTTGTTTGTATCGGATTGTATTCACTTCTGCCTGCTGCTGTTATATGTTCCGGCGGAAGTCCATACCTGACCTGAAGAATCCTGACGACTGATGTTGCACGTTTGACGCTCAGATCCCAATTATCCAGCAAAGGTCCGCGTCTGAAGGGTACATTGTCCGTGTGTCCTTCCACCATGAATTCAATATGAGGTTGATTTTTAAGTATAAGAGCAACTCTGCCCAGGATTTCCTGAGCCTGTTGCGTCACTTCGTATCTGCCGCTCCTGAACAGGAGTCTATCAGAAATATCTATAAGTACCACTCCTTTGTCTACTTTGATGTTAATGTCCTTGTCATTCAGATCGCCAACTGCACCCTTGAGGTTCATCACGAGTGCCAGATTCAATGAATCCCTTCTGGCGATCGATGCGTGAAGATCCTGAACCTGTGCATTCAGGGCGCCGATATTGTCGAGGGACTGCCTAATGCTTTCAGCCTGCGTGCTGGTAATAACGGAAAGATCCCTGAGCTGATTCAGCGCCATCGTGTTGTTCTCTTTGAGGAAACCAACCTGCTTATTCAGGTTATCGTTCTGCGTCTGAAGACTGTTTCTTTGCGCAGTCAGGTCGGCAACATTATTTTGACAGGACCTCAGATCATTCTGCGACCTGCCAAAAGCTCCGTTAAGGGAATCATACCTGTTTTGCCAAAATGTTTGCATAGAAGAAAATTTCCTGTTGCTTACGCAGGAGCACAGTAATAAAGCTGCGAAAACGATCAATGTACATTGTTTCATAACTCAAATTTTTTCGGTTACAAAATGGTATTTCAAAAAAAGTGGTGTAATCGACGTTCCGGGCTCGGACTTAGAAGTGATGGACTTATCTGCAAAGCTAGTTGAAAGAAATGGCCAAATAGTGATCAGGATGATTACCTATATATTCAAGGAGACAACACCTCTTGATTAATTGCTATTACATTTACAGCCGCCACCCTGCAGGAAAAAAACGATATGGCGG
>PSRA01000209.1 GCA_003175695.1 Bacteroidota bacterium
AGAATTTTTGTCAACTGACTCCGGTCATATACGCTATGCTCAAAATTCTGAGCCATCTTGATGGCGTCGGAGGGGCAGGCTTCTATACAAAGATTACACATAGTACATAATTCCAGGTGGTAGACTAATTTATCAATGGCCTTTTTCTTCTTTCCATCCGGGGTTATATCAAATTTGGTAATTACTTTGATAGTTCCATTCGGGCAAGCAATTTCACACGCCGTGCAGCCTGTACATCTATGTTCATTTTGTTCGTTATGGGGCATCACTACTTCACCACGGAAACGGGCGGGTAACACCAGGGTGTCCCTGTTGTCGGGATATTGTTCAGTTATGATCTCCTTCGGGTGAGTGAAATAATATCCCGTTCTGTGCATGCCGGTGGCCAACGACCTTACCGCTCCCCAAACAGTTTTTATATAATCTTTTAAGAACATGACTTATCAAATGGCACTGGCATTCGAATTTAGAAATGCCATTGCATAATTGCAACCAGAGTGATCAACAAAATATTCACCATGCTGATTGGTAACAAGTATTTCCACTCCAAATTCAACAATTGATCGATGCGCAATCGCGGGAAAGTCCAGCGAAACCACATGATCACGAAAATCAGGAAGAAAGTTTTCCCAAAAAACCAAATACTCGATGGAATATAATCCATAATATGATTAAATGCCTTCCAAGTTCCTATATGCAAAGGCATCCAGCCTCCTAAAAAAAGAGTCGCCCCGATGCCACAAACTATAAATACATTCACATATTCTGCTAGAAAAAATAAGGCGAATTTCATTCCGGAATATTCAGTGTGAAAACCAGCAGTCAATTCACTCTCAGCCTCTGCCAAATCGAATGGGGCCCTGTTTGTTTCAGCTGTCACTGCAACAAGGAAAATTACGAAAGCAATCAAAACAGGAATGTGACCTTTAAATATCCACCATCCATTTTCCTGTGCCATAACAATGTCGGAGATCCTTAAACTTCCACTTAAAATGACGATGGCAAGGATTGAAAATCCTGCCGATAGTTCATAACTGACAATTTGCGCGCCGCTGCGCATTGCACCTAATAGCGAATATTTATTATTGCTAGACCATCCTGCCATTAGAATGCTGATAACAGAAACAGATGAGATAGCCGCCAGGTATAAAACGCCGATATTGAGATCCCAGATCTGAAAATTTTTAGCAAATCCAATTGGTACTAATAAGAGCATGGATGCGATCATGGCAATGAATGGTGCCAGGTTGAATAAGAATTTGTCGGCTTTATCCGGTGTCAATCCTTCTTTTACCAGCAACTTAACGGTATCAGCCAGTGATTGAAGCATGCCTTTCGGACCAACCCTGTTTGGGCCCAATCTCACCTGCATGTATGCTGAAACTTTTCGTTCCATAATGACTAAAATGAGTCCCAGTACGGCGAAAAGACCAATGACAGAGATGCCGACTATGATCATCTCGACAGTCAGCGCCCACGCCGGACTAAGCGCCCGGTTCAATCCGTTTTGAATACTTTCTGATATGCCGGCGAGGTTCCACATTCATTAAAATTATTTTGTGTTGAGGGTGAGTTGTCAGTTTTCAGCCTCGAATACTTTCACCTCGAATCAAATTTTTATCTCAAAAGGCTGTCAACTGCAACTGACAACTATCTATCGATATCGGGAATCACCAAATCCAGCGATCCCATTATTGCTACCAGATCGCCAATTTTTTGTCCGCGGGCCATGTGATCCAGTGCACTCAGGTTGGAAAAACCCGGAGAGCGAAATTTGATTCGGTAAGGTGTCATACCTCCCTCACTGACTATATATACGCCAAATTCACCACGAGCCGTTTCCACTCTCGAATAAAATTCTCCCTTCGGTAACTTCAAAACGGCTTTGGTTTTCGCCTGAAAATCCCCTTCGGGTATATTATCAATCAATTGCTCAACAATCGACAGTGACTGACGCATTTCTTTCATTCTTACCACGTACCTGGCGTATGAATCACAGCCGGATTCAATGATCTCTTCGAACTGAAGCCCGCTATAAACTTCGTAAGGATATAATTTTCTTATGTCACAATGAACACCACTGGCTCTTGCTGTGGGTCCGCTGCAACCATAAGAAATTGCATCTTCGTAAGATAACATACCAATCCCCCGCGTTCTTGCCTTAAAGATCACATTGTTAGTGAGCAATTCGTCATATTCATCCACTTTTGACTTGAACAATTGGATAAACTCATGAACTTTTTTTTGAAAGTTTGGGTGAAGGTCGAACATTACGCCACCCGGAACCATATAGTTCATCGTCAACCTGGCACCACAGGTTTCCTCCATGATGTCGTTGATCGCTTCTCTTTCCCTGAAAGCATAGAAAAACGGTGTGATGGCACCGACATCCATCGCCAATGCACCCCACCATAAAACATGGGAGGCAATTCGGGTTAATTCATCCATCAATACTCGGATAACTTGTCCCCTCGGGGGAACTTCAATTTGCAATCCCTTTTCCACGCATAATGCGCAACCGTGATTATTGATATGAGATGAAAGATAATCCATCCGGCTGGTCACATAAATGAACTGGCGGAAGGAAAGGCTTTCGCACATCTTCTCAATAGACCTGTGAATATATCCCAGATGCGGTTCTACCTTTTTAATGGTTTCACCGTTCAATGTTATAACCAGGTGCAGAACTCCGTGTGTGGACGGATGCTGCGGTCCAACATTGATCACCAGATCACCTTGTTCCGTTGTCATTAATTCTTCGATCATCCCTAACAGTTATACAATCTAACGAATGCTCTTTAAAGCTTTATCATATTCACAGGGTCTTCATAATTTTTCCTCAAAGGGAAACCTGACCACTCGTCTGGCAAAATGAGTTTTCTGAGATCAGGGTGGTTGAGAAAATTCACGCCAAATAATTCTGCAACTTCTCTTTCATGAAAATCAGCTGTTTTCCAGATGTTGGAAACCGTTTCAATTTCAGGCCTCGAACTATCCAGTTTGGATTTAATAACCAGATGATGTCTGAAGGAAGTTGAAGTCAGGTGATAGACCATCGTAAGATGAGTCTTCCAGTCGATGCAGGTCAGGCAAAAAAGATAATCAAACGACAATGACTCATTATTGCGTATTTGTTTTGCCAGGGAGAGAAATTCCCCAGGCTCAACGTTCGCAACCAGCCATTCTCCCGATTCTTCGAATGTGAGTCCCGGATTAAACCCTGATAAAACGGATTTTAATTCTTCGTTTGACATTGGAAAGGATTAATGAAAATTTTCAGTTGCTTGTTTTATTTTTTTGTGCCGTCAATTTCTATTCTTTCTCTCTTGCCTCCGTTTCTTATTTTTTCCTGAAGCGTGATCAAAGCGTGCAACAATGCCTCTGGCCGCGGTGGGCAACCTGCAACATAAACATCTACCGGAATTACATGATCGGCACCCTTTACAACAGAATACGTGTTGTAAAAGAAAGGGCCGCCACTGGTTGCGCATGCACCCATGGCGATCACGTATTTTGGATCAGCCATCTGATCATACAATCTTCTTAGCACCGGGGCCATTTTATTGACAATCGTGCCCGCAATGATAATGACATCAGCCTGACGTGGAGTAGCTCTTGCCACTTCAAATCCAAACCTCGACCAATCATATTTAGCTCCTGCCGTTGACATCATTTCTATAGCGCAGCAACTGGTACCAAATACCAATGGCCAAAGAGAATTGCTTCTTGCCCATTTGATCACTTCATCTATAGTGCCGGTGAGAATGCCCCCGCCCGGCGTTTGATGAACCTGCCCGGGAAACGGGTCGCGCTGGCCGCTGTATTGGTTTACATCCATTTCAATGCCCCCTTTTTATGCGCGTACAAGAATCCCATAAACAATATGAAAAAGAAGATGATGATTTCGATCAAAGAAGTCCATCCGACTCTTTTAACTACAACAGCCCAGGGATATAAAAAGATTAGTTCAACATCAAAAATGAGGAATATAAGGGCGAAAAGATAGTATCCTACACTAAACTGTTTCCACGGGCTGCCTTCTGTGGGGATACCGCACTCATAGGGCTCCCCTTTTTGAGGATTGGTAGTCCGCTTAACAAATATTCTGGAAACTATCATTGCACCGGCAGAAAACACAATGGCTGCCAGGGCAAGCACAATTAAGGAAGATGATCCCATGGATTTGAATTAACGCATACTAATATAGCAAGTAAATTCTAATAATAATCTCCAATTTTTCCTCTATGCATTTTCTCTCCAGCCATTAACTTTGGAATCAATAATCGTTGACAGTTGTCAGTTGACAGCCTTTCGGTTCAATGACCAAAAGCCCGCTCATGCCCCTTGGCATCAAAGACTGACAACTGTCACCTTCTAGAGCGTCCATTCATTTTTATCTAAATATCTCAAACATGTATCAACAAAACTTTCGCTTGACCACAATTCTTTTTTTGCTGGCTTGTTCTCCAATTTTTCTCAAGGCACAAAATCTGCCGAGCCGGTGGGATGAATTGACTGCCAGTGACTGGCCTAAGGCACTGGAAAAGTCAAACCAGACCTGCATTTTACCCATTGGCATCCTGGAAAAACACGGCCCCCATGTACCGATCGGTTCTGATTTGATACAGGTTAGAGAATGGGCCGCGAGGGCGACCAAGAGAGAATATGCAGTTGTATTCCCGGACTATTTTTACGGCCAAATCAATGAAGCGAGGCATCAACCTGGAACATTCTCACTCCCACCTCGCGTGGTTTGGGACTTGTTAGATGCAACCTGCGAAGAAATTGCAAGAAACGGATTTAAGAAAATTGTCATTATTAATGGCCATGGTGGAAATCCGGAGCTGATCCGCTATTTTATGCAAACGCAATTGGACAAGCCGAGAAAGTATGCCATATTCTTTTTCGAGCCCGCCCATGATTCAGTCTACAATAAGAAATTAGCAGAAATGCATAAATCCGATCCGGATAATGATCAACATGCCGGCGAAAGGGAGACATCTGCCATTTTATACCTGAGGCCGGAACTGGTAAAAATGGATAGTGCTAAAAATGAATCTGGCGCAAATCAAAGAAGGCTCACGATTCCATCGAATGTTTATACACCTATTTGGTGGTACGCGGCCTATCCCAATCATTATGCAGGAGAAGGTGCCCGGGCAACCAGGGAAGAGGGACAGCTAATCACTGAACACTTTATAAACGGACTTGTTGAAGCGCTGAAGGCAATCAAAGCAGATACCCGGACGCTTGAATTACAAAATGAGTTTTTTAACCGGGTCAAGGAGAAGTGAGTTAACTGTTGAAAGTTGTCAGCTCCGGGCTTTTGTGCCAACATGCCGGAGTAATCTTTTGACAATTAATCTGAAAGTCTGACAACTGTCAACTAATTATCAACTCCTCAATGTACCATCATCTCCCGAATATACTTAATGGGTGCACTCCCATAGCTTAAGAATCTCTCATGAAAATCCTTTAGGCTATAGCGTGTGCCCATTTCATTTTTATAATCTTCGCGAAGCGCCATAATCTCACTCATGCCGGCATAATAGGAACAGAGTTGCACCTGCGAAACTGTTGCCCGATGCCATTTTTCTTCAACCTGGGATGGAGTTTGAAATGCTTCATTCTTCAGGAAAGATTCAATATTTTCTTTTGACTCATTGAGACAATGAATTCGGTAGTCAATAATAGCATTCCCTAATTCCCTTAGTTTCCATTTGTCGTGGATCAATTGCATTTCCGGTGAGTGATTCCCCCATCCATTTTCCAACATCATTGTCTCTGCATAAACCGCCCAGCCTTCAATCATGGTGCCATTTTGAAAGACGGCCTTGATAATATCAGGCGTATGTGTATTACTGTAAATGCCTTGCAAACAATGGCCGGGCATCGCTTCATGAATAGTTAAAAATTGGATTGAGTAATTATTGTATTCCCGCAAAGTACTCTCCGCTTTGGTTCCAGGGAGTCTGGTAAGGTCATCTACATTAAAATAAGTTGCACCTGATTTTTGATAGGGCGGAACGAAATCGGCGTTCGCCAGCGAAACTCCACTTTGGAATGCCGGCATAATCCTGACTACGAGGGGGAAGCTGGAATCGTAGTTGAACAAATTCTTATCAATGACAAATTTTTGTAATGAGTGAACCTGTTCTTTCAGTGTATCAATGACAGTGGAAGGTTGTGCATGATGTAAAGAAATCTGGTCGATCACGAATTGAATCAAAGCCAGGGAGTCTTTAGGTCTTTCCTTGTTTCTGGTGTAGATGGGCCAGAGATCTTGCGCAATACGGTACATTTCAGTTTGATAAAAGATTTTATCTTTTTCCGATTTCCTGAAAAGTTCTTCCGGGCTATAACTGGTAACCAGGTCGTAATGAAATTTTTGATCATATAATTCCTTGCCCAGGCGAAAACTCCGGAATTTTGTTTTCTTATCCGCAAGCATATTTTTCAAGGCATGAACATAGTTCTTTATAGCTATAACGGTACCCACTACTTTCTTACGAAGGCTGTCCTTTTCTTCTGCGGACAAACCGGAATGTGCAATGGAGTCCGTTAGTGCGAAGCCAAAAACATCCAATCCTCCTTCATTTTGTTTGATGCCTAATTCCGTATGCTCGCGAGTAGGAACAGTGATCGTGCGAAGTGCTGCCTTGTAATATCGATCCGTGTTAGTAATATGCTGCGAAAGAATTCTCAATCTTTGATCGAGTGGAGCATATGGCTGCGTGTAGATATAATAAGATTCTCCTGTAATATTAAATGATGCCGGATTCCATTCCTGCTGTTTTAATGTGTCATTGTACCATTTATCACTTTGAAGTTGATTTTCAATGATCCGGTAGCTGATTTTCAAGTTATCACTTAGCTCAGAATAAGGCTGGGTCTTGAGTGAATCCAGCCAGACTGTTGAAAATCGACTATTGTCCTGATAGGCCACACTGTCTGGAATAACCAGCCTTTCATAATATTTCCCATATCCAATGAAAACAGCACTGGATGGATAATGTTGCCAGTAAGCGTCCAGGAACCTTGTCTCGAAATCTCTGAATGCGCTATCTGTAGAAACCTTTGAAGAGGATGCAGAATTCAGAACTGGTCCGCGACAGGAAAACGCGAAAAGGACTAAAACGATAATCGAAAATATTACAGAATATTTTGGCATACAAACAACTTAATGTGTAGCCGAAGTTAATGAATTGGGCCCTGTACAAAACAAATTATGAAATCTGATTAAACCAGCGCCATTGTCACATGAAAAAGGATATATCTATAAATCACAAAAATGATAGTTGCATGGCAAACGATAAAAACTAAATATGCTAGAATAGTTTTCGCCCATCCGATCTCGTAAAACCGATGGATAGCAGCAGGAAAAAACAGGCCTGTCACAACAAAATAAAATAAAATGCTTGCGCCAAGATCGCCTTTGAACTTGTTTTCATTTCCTGCTGGCAGGTGGAATAAATGGAATGCGAGTAATATTAACAGGGGTATCATAAAAAAAATGACAAATATAAATGTCGTATTCAATTCCGCAGAAAGAATGATGCTATCGAACAAGTACTTGCGTTTCCAATAAAAGATTAAGTAAAGCGGAATGGCGGACATTGGGATTACGAGGAACAAGAGAATTTTAGCAGTCTTTTCCGAGACCTTCTCATATTTCTCAGCAAGCCGGTCGAATTGAATTTCCTCTTTCGCCATCTTTTCCTCGATCATTTGCCTACTGGCTCTGCCGTAAAAATCTCTATAATAATTAAGAGGCAAGTTCAACCCTCGGAATACCGGAAATATGAGATACAGAATGACCATCACGAGAAACAATGAGACTGGCGGATAGTATTTCTTTCGCTTCCCATCGCAAAAATCTTTGGATAACAGTCCTGGTTTGCTGAAAATAGTCTTGATCGAAGTGAAAATCTTGCTGTCAAAATGCAGCGTAAGATGACTGAATTCATGAACAACATGACTCAATGAGCGGTCATGTTCAGAATAGGCCTTCTCTCCGCACTCGTTACAATATTTCCCTGTGAACGTGTTTTGACAATTTTTGCAGACAGGCATGGGATGAAGATACCAAATAACTGATATCTTAAAATTACCTATAAAATTAAGAATTCACCCAATCAGGTTAATTTACAGCTAGCTTAATACTGATTGCAGCCCCACCACCTGGAGCAATTGGAAGTGCAAGGGTGGATTTAGAATCTATCGCGATTTTCTTTATCGTATAGGCTTCCGGGTTATTTCTCCAGTCCGCATCCGGCGCATCAGCATAGATAGTGGCTGTGTATTTTTTCCCCTTATCCAAAAAGCTAAAAGAAATATTTGCGACCCTTTTGTTTTCGTCTGTAATCGTGCCGATATACCAATTGTCACTTCCTTTTTCTTTCCTTGCCAAGGTCACATAATCCCCCGGTTCGGCTTCGAGGATTTTCGTATCATCCCAGTCAACAGGTACATCCTTGATGAACTGAAATGCATCCATATGGGCTTCATAATTTTCCGGAATATCTGCGGCCATCTGCAAAGGACTATACATGGTGACATATAACGCCAATTGTTTGGTCAGGGTCGTATGAACCTGACGATCTGGCTCGGGCCTGAAATTTCTTATTTTGAATATACCGGGAGTATAGTCCATTGGGCCACCCATCAGGCGTGTAAAAGGAAGGATTGTTTCATGTTCAGGCGGATTGCCGATACTAAAGGCGTTGAATTCATTTCCTCTTGCAGCTTCACAGGCGATCCAATTTGGATATGTTCTATGTACCCCGGTCGGCCGCATAGGCTCATGGGCATCCAGCATCACATGATAGAAGGCAGCTTTTTCAGCGACCCGCAAATAGTGTTGGACCATCCACTGACCATCGTGATGTTCTCCTCTCGGAATAATTCTTCCCACGTAACCCGTTTTCACAGAATTATATCCAAACTGAGTCATAAAGCGAAATGCTGTATCCATCCGCCTTTCATAGTTTGTAGCTGATCCGGAAGTTTCATTGTGCATGATCATCTTCACCCCTTTGGCCTTCGCATAATTCATGATATCCACGATGTCGAAATCGGGGTAAGGTGTAACAAAATCAAAAACGTTTTCTTTCCAGTTGCCAAACCAGTCCTCCCATCCTGTGTTCCAGCCTTCGACAAGAACGCCCTGTATACCGTTCTTCGCCGCAAAATCGATATACTTCTTGACATTTGCAGTGGTAGCCGCGTGTCTGCCATGAGGGATGAGCTTTCCGTTAGCATCAACACTGTCAGCAAAATCGGAAAAACTCCATGTTGATCTTCCTGTCTGCATTTCCCACCAGACTCCTACAAATTTCATCGGATGGATCCAATCTGTATTCTTTATTTCTGAAGGTTCATTCAAATTTAAAATCATGTGCGAAGAAAGAATCCCGGCTGCATTATCTGTAACTATAATAGTTCGCCAGGGAGTATGGAAAGGAGCACGCACATATGCCTTGTTACCAACTGCATCTGGTACAAGGCTGGAGCTGAGAGTAAGTGAAGGACGATCCACATGCAATTGCATGGCAGAATAATTCATCAGCCCGGCTTCATGAATATTGATATACAAACCCTCGGCGGTCTTCATCATGAGAGGTGTCTGCACTCCATAAGGATCGGGTGCATACCTCACGGCGATTTCTGTCGATTTTTTGACCAACTCGGTATTGTCAACCTCGCTTATTTTGCTGGTAGTATACGGGTATTCATTGCTGTCAAAGTCACCGGGGATCCAAAAAGTTTTATGATCTCCCGCCAGGTGGAAGTCAGTCCTTTCCTGCGTTACAATGAAATAAGTTAATCCCGGTTGCCTGGGAAATTCGTATCTGAATGCTACCCCATCTTCGAAAATCCGAAAAGCGATATTGAGAAGTCTGCCAGGAGGATTTTGTTGCCTGAGGTGAACAACCAGTTCGTCATAATGGTTGCGAATGTTTTTGGTTTCGCCCCAAACTGGCTGCCATGTTTCATCAAAAGATCTTTTTTCAACACCCTGGACCTGGAATGCCCGGTAAAAAAGGCTATCGTCAGCAAGCGAGAAGCCCAGGCCGGATTTAAGAATGACGGGTTTTTGATTGAAACTGACTTCATATTGTGGTCTTCCATCCTGGTTCAAAGAAAACCGGCAGCTCAATTTACCCATTTGAAGGGCAAAATCATTTTTCGATTGTGCGTGACAGTTATAAATGAAAAGAAGAAATACGAGGGGGGATATAAATTTTCGCAGTGGCATAGACAAATCGCTGAACAATAAAAATTGGAATTATCTGTGCAAAGAAACCGATACCCCCCGGCTTAAAGTAACATTATTTTAAATTTTTATTACGCGCTATTAACCACTGGCATTCCAATCCCAAACTACCACATTCCATTCATCTACCTGATCCCGATATGTATAGATTGTTTTGAACCCTACTTTTTCGTGTGCTTTTTGAGATCGTATATTGCTCGAGGAGATTTCTGTTACGAGCAAATCATATTGAGGACAGTATTGCTGGTAATGTTTTTGATACAGCTTATTCACCAGGCCCAAGCCACGGTAATCCTTGTCGACACAGATCTGTCCCATAATGTAAAATGAACGATCGAACAGCGGCTGGTTGAGAAATTGTACGTTCCGTAAGTTTTCGAACATGACTCTCAGGTCAGCATGAAACATACTTGATTCCTTCAAGGTGACCAATGCATAACCAACCACATTATCATCGTCTTTAATGATAACACTTGGAGCCAGCTCGTTCATTTTTCTGAGCAGATCAACAGGATATAACCATGACACGAAACCTTCTTTCTGCCTTTCAGCATAAGAAATATTCGCTTTTAAATTTTTTTGGTTAAGCCCATGAATCTGCAAAAGCTCATTTTCAGTGCTTACCAGTGTTGAATGTATCATATAATTATTTTAGTCCGCAGCCAGGCGTCCGCAGTGGTAATTTCTGAAGGGTTTTAAGGCCTGCTGTTAAAATGCTTACTTGCGTCTGTTGACCAATTGACAGAATCTAAAAATACAAAATCGCGTGAACCATTATACAAAACTGCGGTTATAATAATGCTTCAGGGAAACAATGTCAAATCGGGGAACATCATACTTTTTGCAACTTGCCTCGCTGGCTCTATTGACAATTCTTGTGGCTTTTTATCCACACGGTCATAGCGACGCCATTTCCGATAAAATTAAAATAGCTTCTGGCAGTATTTCTGGTGTTAGAAATTTGAAGAGCGGAGTTATTGCCTTCAAAGGAATTCCTTATGCAACTCCACCGGTCGGGGATATGCGCTGGAAAGCCCCGGTCCCACCGCCAAATTGGAATGACACAAAATCATGTGACCATTTTGGCCCCAGTCCCATGCAGGCTAAACCGGTTCCCTTTCTGATGTTGAGCTCTGAGTTCATGGTTCCGGAGCAGCCCATGAGTGAGGATTGCCTTTACCTTAATGTTTGGACAGCCGCAAAATCCAAAAACGAAAAAAGACCGGTCTTTGTATGGATTTACGGAGGCGGTTTTGCAACAGGCGGCGCTTCTGCTCCGGCTTATGATGGTGAAACATTGGCAGCCAAAGGCGTAGTTTTTGTTTCGCTCAATTATCGCCTGGGCATATTTGGTTTCCTTTCGCTCCCGTCATTGAGCGCCGAGTCAGAACAACGTGCATCAGGAAATTACGGTCTCCTGGATCAGATTGCAGCTTTGCAATGGATAAGAAAAAACATCACTGCATTCGGTGGAGATCCTGAAAATGTAACTATTGCCGGACAATCTGCCGGCGGGATGAGTGTCAATTGTCTGCTTGCCTCCCCTCTGGCGATAGGCCTTTTTCAACGAGCAATAGCGGAAAGCGGAAACCTGGTTCTTACCAGCCCATTTATAAAAACGCCAGATCTAAAAAAAGCCGAGCAACAGGGAGATCAATGGGCTTCGAAAATTAATAAGCCTTCCCTCGCAGATTTGAGAAAAATTCCTGCCCAGGAATTATTGCATGAAGGAATGGGATTGTACGGACCCATTGTAGATGGATACATTTTGAAAGAACCCGTTCCTCAAGTTTACGCTCAATCAAAACAGAACCATGTTCCACTTTTGATTGGATGGAACGGCGGCGAAGGTATTGTTGTCGTCTTCAGGAAAAAGGAAGAATATATCCAGGACATCCGAAAGCAATTTGGAGAGGAAGCTGACAAGGTACTTGGATATTATCCTGCCTCAAACGATGAAGAAGCAGCGGCCTCCCAAATAGCGTTAAGTCGGGATAAATTGATTGGAATCTCTACTTATAAATGGGCACAGATGGAAAGTGGCGCAGGAAACCATTCCGTTTATCTTTATAATTTCGACAAAAAACCTTCCCCTCAAGATAGGTTTGCACAATATGGAGCATTTCATACTGCCGAAATACCCTATGCCTTGAGTAACCTGGAAAAAATAAAAAGGCCATGGGAGCCCGCAGATGTCAGTCTATCGCAACTCATGTCTGCATACTGGATAAATTTTGCAAAAACCGGGGATCCTAATGGGAATGGATTACCCGAATGGCCTGCTTTTGACCCGGTAAATTCGAAGGTCATAGTATTTGACAATGAATCAAAAATCCAAAGATTACCGGGCAAGGACCGTTTGGATCTTCTCTATGAATTCTATATTAAAAATGGCATTGCTAAATAATTCTGCTGCCTGAATTTTCTTTTTAATTTGTTACAAATAACCTTTCTATGAGAGATTGGCTTCGCACGCTGATAGCTGGCTTTGCAGCGTACAAATGGGGTGGCGGTTGCCTGGGCAGCATATTGATATTTGTTTTGGTTTATTGGTTGTTGGGTCATGGATGCCATTAGGATAGTCCGGAGTGGACAGCCAGGAGTCAAGAGTTGGGAGTCGTTTCGCTTGGTGATTCCCGTTATCTATTTCACGCGGCGCAAAGGCGGCACGTCCGCCTGAAACTACCGTCTGGTGCGGGCAGGCTGCATCTTTTGCGCCTTTACGTCTGATTTGCGTCTGTGCGTGAAATCTCCGCAAAACCAGCTTTATTCTTGTGACCTTTTAATTGGATCTTTATCTAATCTATCAAACATGGATGAAGCAATTGCAAAAACCAACCAGGTTCCGGATATTGTACTGATTAAAAGAATTATTCGATGGCGAGAAACGTTTGGTTGAACTGATTATCCGCAGGTACAATCAAAGATTATTCAGAATCGGACTTTCCACACTGCATGATGACGTTGAAGCGGAGGACGCCATGCAGGCAACCTATGTCAAAGCCTTTGAGCATCTGTCACAATTCGAAAACCGCTCGACTTTCAATACCAGGCTTACAAAGATTATGCTGAATGTAGAACTAGAGCTTCCTTAGCAAAACACTTAAAATCCTTGGTATTCCAGACCTGTCGTCTTCATCAAAATACTCATTAACATCCACCAATCTCATTCCATATGATCCTGGGATCTGGACAAAATCTGAGATATGATGATTGAAGCAAGGAAGAACATGCAATCCCTTTTCCGTTTCAAATTTGGCTTTGCTTCCGGTATATTGTTTGAATGGATGGAGTTCACCTATATAAACATAACCACCTGGGTTGAGCGATTTTGCTACCTGTTGAAATACGTGATCGAGGTTGCTGATATGCTCAAGAACTAGACTGAAACTAACCAAGTCATATAATTGATCACGAAAATTCCATTCTCCATTAATGTCAGCCTGAATAAACTCGATCTTCGCAGAGGAAATTTTTTCTCTTGCTCTTTCAATCATTTCTCTGGACAGATCAACTCCCGTTAATTTTTGTACACGATCCAATAGCCAAAGGGTATTCTTACCGGTGCCGCAACCAATTTCAAGGCATGAGTCAAATTCAATTTTTGCTAACACCTCACGAATTGCTTTCGCTTCAAGATCCCTCGTCTTGTTGGATTGCGAATCGTATTGAGAAGCCCAAATATTATATGCTTGTCCTGTTTCCATTTTTTTTGGATGAAGAGCAAAGGTCATGAATTAATAAGAAGAAATTAATTTTCTTCGGTTTTTGCAGGCGTTTTAAATTATTCAATGATTCCAGTCATTTGTGCCTGCTTATTTTTTGGATCATAAGTGTTGGCTGAAATACGCACCTCAGCCGAATGTGGGTTCCTGCAATCTTTTGATTGGCGTGAATATCAAACCGAAAGAATCAGAATGCAGCAAATATCAAATGAAAAGAACCTGCCGGGTGCCACCGCTGCCATGGTTAACGCACAAACGAGCCTCAGTCATTAAACTTCTTTTTCAACTCCATTAATTTGGATTGAAATGCATTTTGAGGTGCAGGCTTTGATGGAACAGAAGATTTATCCTTTTTCACAGGTGCCTGAGATTTTCTTTGGCCTTCCTTGCCAGCCTCACGCATGGACAAAGCTATTCTTTTCCTTTGCACATCTACATCTGTAACAGTCACCACTACCTGTTGTTGTAGTTTCACAACGGATGAAGGATCGGATACAAACTCATTACTGAGTTCTGAGATATGAACAAGCCCGTCCTGCTTTACACCAATATCGACGAATGCGCCAAAATTGGTAATATTTGTTACGATACCAGGAATCTTCATGCCGACTTTTACATCCTCAATTGATCTGATATTTTCGTCGAACCTGAATTCAATCGCCTGGTCTCTCGGATCCCTGCCTGGTTTTTCCAGTTCTTTTAATATATCCTTAATGGTAAATTCGCCTGATTGTTCAGTAACATATTTTTTATAATCAACCCGACCACGAAGCGCCGCGTCTGAAATTAAATCTCCTACACTGCATTTTAGATCTGCCGCCATTGCGCTCACTATTGGATAGGACTCGGGATGAACAGCACTATTGTCTAACGGATTGGATGCCTGTGGAATTCTCAGGAATCCCGCACTTTGTTCAAATGATTTAGGGCCCATTTGAGGAACCTTTCGCAAGATCTCGCGAGTCTGAAAAGGACCGTGGGCGGAACGATAATCTACAATATTCCGGGCCAGGTTAGCGCTGAGACCAGACACATACATCAGAAGGTGCCTGCTCGCCGTGTTCAAATCAACGCCTACGTGGTTGACACAACTTTCTACCGTCCGATCCAGCTCTTCCTTCAACTTATTTTGATTTACATCGTGCTGGTACTGTCCTACCCCTATTGATTTTGCATCGATCTTCACTAATTCACTTAAGGGATCTAACAACCGACGTCCAATGCTAATAGCGCCGCGGACCGTAACATCCTGGTCAGGAAATTCCTCCCTGGCCAATTCTGAAGCAGAGTAAATAGAAGCTCCACTTTCACTTACGACAAATATCGCCGGTTGGCTGGTGAACCTGATTCCCCTTACCAGCTGCTCTGTTTCTCTTCCGGCGGTTCCATTTCCAATTGCGATAGCTTCTATTTTATACTTGTCAACACATTCACGCAAAACCTGCTCACTCGCTGTCCATTCTGATTGAGGAGGGTGAGGATAGATCGTTTTATTGATCAAAAAATTTCCCTGCGCATCCAAACAAACAATTTTACACCCGGTACGAAAACCCGGGTCAATCGCCATCACCCTTTTTGATCCGAGCGGAGCGGCCAGCAACAATTGTCTTAAATTCTCAGCAAAAACGCGAATGGCTTCTTCATCAGCTTTGTTTTTGCTTACCAAACGGAATTCAGTTTCGATCGATGGTTTTAACAAACGTTCATATCCATCGGCGATAGCTATCTTGACTTCCTGGCTTTTTTCGTTGCCACTCTTAATAAAAGTCTTTTCCAGTTTTGAGACTGCTTCCAGTTTGTCAATGGTAATATCCAAAGAAAGAAAACCTTCCTTTTCTCCTCTCCTCACGGCAAGCATTCGATGAGAGGGACTGGTAGCGAGGGGCTCGGAGTATTCAAAATAGTCCCTGTACTTCTGCGCATCTTCCTCATCCTTTTTGCTAGTCAACACTTTTGAATGCAAAACGGCACGTTCTTCAAAATACTGACGGATCAGTTTTCTCGCATCCTGGTTCTCCGCTATCCATTCAGCAATTATATCACGTGAACCCTGCAGAGCTTCTGCAGCTGTGCCAACTTTATCGTTGAGAAAAGCAATGGCTTCATTCGCAGGAATTCCACTACCCTGCTCAAAAATAGATCTGGCTAACGGCTCCAATCCTTTTTCCAGTGCAACGGTGGCGCGTGTTTTTCGCTTGGGTTTAAACGGTAGATAAATATCTTCCAGCACGGCCGCATCGAGACAATTTTCTATTCTTCCCTTTAATTCGGGTGACAACTTACCTGCCGCCTCAATAGTCTTGAATACAGTTTCCTTGCGTTTATCCAGTTCCGAAAAATATTGCAAGTTTTCAATCACGGAAGCAATCTTCACTTCATCGAGATTGCCAGTTGCTTCTTTCCTGTACCTTGCCATGAAGGGAATTGTAGCTCCTTCTTCATGAAGTGAAGCAATATTTGTGATTTGTCGAACATTCACTGCCAGGTTTTCGGCTATCTGCTGAACATAACTTGTTTTCATCATGACCGGGATAAATCGGGCGACAAAAGTAAGGGTAGTGGAGATAAAAATCCACTCAATTTTTTGCACAGTGTGAAGAGAAAATAGTTTGTTAATGAATTGCCACTGAAAATTTTACCTCTTTTGGAGGAAGACAGATTTTTCCATTAGAGGCAAAATATTTTATCATGCCTTCAATTTGAGTGGATGATTCATTTTTCCTTTCGACAAGCATCATAAAATGTGCAAGTGTAGTAAACACGGTTACGTACGTATCAAATATGGGCTCCCGAATTTTTTGGGGTTGAGCGACTTCGCGAAGGTTTTGAGGAAAACGCAAGTTGGGGTTTTTGTCGAATTGGATAGTAGTAGGTCCCGGACCTCCTTCATTATAAAGCGAATAAATATGCCATCCTTTATCAATCCTTGCAATAATATTGACTTCGACACTGTCCGCATTGATCTTTCGGATCGAATAAGTCCACTTAACCGGATTTATTGATTGAGAGGACGCCTGGCATTGGAATGCAATAAGGAAAAAAACTACAATACGAATGACAAAGAGTAGGGATCGCATAACTAAAGACTGTTGAACATGTTAAGACAATGAAAATATCGTGCCCGGCATCCATGTTTCAGGACCTTACTGGAATCTTTGTTCTAATTTGGAGCAAAATTATCAGTCCCTACAATGGCAATTGCATCATTTTCAACTTATAGAAAAGCAGGCAAATGGCGACAACAGATCCTGATTCTGTATTATGGCCTGAAGGATTCCAGGTCGCCCTATTTTTCTAAAATTCCTGCTATTGCAGCTCTTGTGTATCTTTTTAGTCCCATTGATTTGATCCCTGACTTCATCCCTTTTGCCGGGTATCTTGACGACCTGGTTATTGTACCTCTTCTTTTGCAGGTTTCCCTTCGCTTGTTGCCACCCGAAGTAATTGAATCAAGCCGAAATAAAGCGATACGCCAGCGTAAGAAAATCAATCTGGCTTTGACCATTTTCGGCGCTGTCCTCCTTCTCACCGGGGCTTTTCTTATTTGGGGAGTATGGAAATTATTTCATTAGGATTTTCTCCCATGCCGGCCGACATTTATGTAACCGACTATCGGTTACATACAATTAATTAGAAGAATTTGAATATTATTTTCTGATTCATGTATTTTTGTTCGGAATTTTTAACCATGAGAAACCTACTACCAACCATTGTTGTTTCATTGGCCCTAAGCTTCCTGGTTCAATGTAAGTCCGGCTTAGTCACCATGTCTAATAGTTGCTATAACATGATCTCAACGGGGCAGAGTCAAAACAAGTCAGGGAATTATTCAGGGGCTTTAGAAACTTTCAACACCGTTCTTCAGAAATGTGATGCATACGATTCAAAGGAGAAAGGTTTTGCCGGAAAGGCTGAGGCGTTGAATGGATTAAAACAATTCAATGATGCGCTTGCTGCGGCAAACGAGGGTTTGAAAATCAGTAATTCCAGCATCGATAACCTGTTTCAAAGGGCAACTGCAGAAATTGGATTGGGTATGGAATCTGCAGCCAAATCTGATTTAAATACAATCATTTCTCTCACGCAAAAAAATAAGAACACAGCTGAAAGAGCAACTATCTATGCAAAAATTGCTGCGCTGAATGCGAAGGAGCAAGCATATGATGAAGCACTTGGCAATATAAATCAGGCGATGAGTCTGGACAATTCCAACCTGGATTTTTCCGTTTTGCAGGGTGATATTTATGTCGCATCCGGAAAATTCAAGGAAGGATTGGAAAGTTATGATAATGCCATTTCACGCGGAAGAAATGATGCCGAGGTATGGAAAGCCAAGGCTACCGCACTTATTAAGATGAATCAGAAAAAATATGGCACGGATAATGCAGGATCCCTTGCGAAAAAAATGAACAGCGCAGAAAAACAATCGTTGTGCGCCACCATTCGCACTGCCGTAGAACACGGGATGAAAGACATGAATATTGAATTGATGCAAGTTGCCGTTTGTAATTAAATAGACTATGAAAAAGACTTTATACATCGCCGTTATTGCCGGTATAATTCTTTCCGGCTGCAAGAGCATGAATAATACACAAAAGGGTACGGCCATCGGAGCCGCCGCCGGAGCAACGGCGGGAGCCCTGATTGCTGGAAAGAATACTGTCCTTGGTGCTTTGATTGGAGCGGCGGTAGGCGGAGGTGCCGGTTATCTAATTGGCAACCATATGGATAAACAGGCAAAAGAAATTAAGCAAGCTGTTCCGGATGCCCAGGTGGAACGAGTTGGAGAAGGTATAAATCTTACGTTCAATTCAGGCCTGCTCTTTAAGATCAATTCAACATTATTGAGTGATTCAGCAAGAGAAAGTCTTGAAAAAGTAGCCCAGGTTTTTGTCAAATACCCTGAAACTATTATCCTGGTTGAAGGACATACAGATAATACCGGCACTCCGGAATACAATATGGAGCTTTCCAGGAAAAGAGCAGTAGCTGTTTCTGATTTTCTTGAGTCCAAAGGCGTTGCTCATTCCCGTTTTGATATCAAATGGTATGGAGAAACACAGCCGAAATATCCCAACGATACCGAAGCTAACCGCAAACTCAACAGAAGAGTGGAAGTGGGGGTGATGGCCAATGATCAAATGAAGCAACAAGCAAAAGATGGCAAACTGAATTGATCCTTCATTCGTGCGCAATAAAAAGAGAGGTCTTACTGTACCCAAGCAAGAGTTGGACGTGACTGGGATGGAAGATCCTGGCATAAGCTTCTTTTCCATAGGTACTCATCACGACGTATGTGTTTTCATTAGACCTGTTGGCAATATCCAGTAGTTGTTCCTTCACCGTTCTTTGCTGTGTCTCTCTTTCAATGCTTCCGTAATGGTGAGCCATCCATTCATCCAACAATTTTTCATTTTCCTTTTGATCGTTTCTGTAAGAATCGATTGAAACTAATGAGACGGGAACCTGGGTAGCCAAAGGAAAAAGGTAATTGAACATCTTGATAGCGTGCATACTTGAATAGCTGCCATCATAGGTAAAAACAATTTTTTGAATTGGCTGATTACTGGGCCGGGCAAGAAGAATGGGGCAATGAGCATCTACCAACATATCTTTTAAAGAAGCATTCATTGATGTCAGCAGGTAATCGTTAAAATCAGTTTGCGCATGAGCAATGATCATGTCAGCGTAAGTTGTTTGGTTTACAACCTGGGGCAGGCTGATCTCTTTTCCATGAATTGCTTTGAATGCGGACCCTGCATTTCTGGTAATTTCTTCGGCCCAGCGGATGAGGTCATTGAAGAGTGGCATTTCTTCTGATTCAATATCTCTTCTGTCAGAAAACCTTTGTGAAAGAGGTTTTGGCTGATTTTTCTTTTTTAGAAATAGCCCTGTTACCTGGGATGGAGTCTGACCCATGATTTGCAGGGTTGTATTTAGCAATTCCTTTACCTGCGAATATTCGGAAAGCAGAATAACAACTCTCATATAGTAATACCCGTTTCACATGCCAGAAACATGCCATTTCTTATTTCTGATCGCATATGCGTGTAGGATATCAATAATAAATCTAATCGTTAGCATTTCACGCTTTACTTAATTGTCTTTATGTTAACGATCACAGCAAGCGATCAAGTTTAAGTAAATTGTGATTAACGCCGATTCATTTGACCAAAATTTCAAATGAGTCGGGATCATCGATCAGAAAAAAATGACTCATGCCTTACAGTGAAAGTCTTGCCAACAAAGTTCGCGAATGTTTGTCTGAAGTGAAGAAAGTTGATGAAAAGAAAATGTTCAGCGGAATTTGCTTTATGGTAAATGACAAAATGTGTATTTGCGTTGGTAACAAGGAGCTCATGTGCCGGGTGGGTCCCCATGAATATGAAAAAGCTCTTGAAAAAAAGGGCTGCAGGCCAATGATTCATAATGGCAAACCTATGAAAGGATTTGTCTTCGTACACGAAGAAGCAGTAAAGACCCAAAAAAACCTTCAATATTGGGTCGATGCCTGCCTCAATTTCAACAAGGATGCAAAATCTTCCAAGGCACCAGCTAAAAAGAAAAAAAGCAAACCAAGCCGATTATGACGCCCTTATCTCCATCGAGCGCACCATATACTTCCTTACAAACTGCTCGCCTGATTCTCAGGCAATTGGATTTTTTGGATCAAGATGCCCTTTACGAATTAAGAAGCAATCCGGACGTCAATAAGTATCTCGACCGCCCTGTGCCTGGCTCCAGGCAGGACGTAATAGACTTTATTGAGAAAATCAATGCCGGGATACTTTTAAATCAAAGCTTTTATTGGGCAATCACTTTACTGAACAATTCAAAATTGATTGGAACCATTTGCCTCTGGAATTTTTCAAAAACTCATAATCAGGCCGAAATTGGTTATGAGCTGAATCCCGCATACCAGGGCCTGGGCCTAATGCAGGAAGCTATGTCGAAGGTGGTCGAATTTGGATTTGAAGCTTTAAGATTGAATTCCATTCTCGCTTCCACGCACAAAGAAAACAAAAGATCCATTCATTTGCTGGAGAAATATGGTTTTTCAAAGGCGAATGAGGAGTTGGATGATCCGCTAAAAGAAACAATGGTCTATACACTTCGCCGAAACAATGCGTTCGGATTGTGAGCATGTAGAAACAGGTCACAAAAGGGGGCGCGAAGACCCTTTCTTTTCCAAAATTTCTCATTAGAATTTCATCCGTTGATGAGTGCGAAGCAGGAATGTTGTATAGAGAACCTGGCTCCAAATAAAAATTATCCAGATGAAGCGATTCCAGCCATTATTCTTTTCTAAAAACAATGGATGCAACGCCAGCAAGGAAAAAGGAAAAATAAACTAGAGCAGTGCCCGAGATCATCTTATAGTGCACATTACCGCCTTTTCGGCTAAAATGATTGGTCACACTAACTACGTTGCCTGTGTGTTTTTCGTACAGTCCTACCAGTAAGACCATCACAATGATCATTATGCACAAGGGTTTGGGATTAAGCATGGCTTAAGTTTTAATAGGATTAGGATTATTAGCATGACGGTTTAGAAACCATCAAACTATTCTGATATTAACGGATTCTGAGGTATCTATATTTTACATTTTTAGTCGCGCGGAATAGATGAATATGTAAGAATTTGAAAATGAAATGACTTTCCCGGAGATTTTTTAGCAAATTTTTTGGCCTTCCTCTTTCCATTTGCGGGAAGGATTCCGGTGCTGGTAAATGGCTGTTCCTCAAATGGGAATCAGGTTTTTTGACATTTTTTCCCAATAAAACGTCTACACTACGGGAATGAGTAAGCGAATGCCGGCGAAGCTTAACTTTTCTTCAAGAATGGAAAAGATCAATGTGCTCCTTCACTGATTTTGGGCGGTGGTGCTCCTTTTTTTTGCTTCACCATGAGCACAAAAGGAGTGCAAATAAGAAACAAAAGACCCAGGTATAAAAATCCATCCATATAGGAAAGCACGTTGGCCTGTCTAGTAACATCAATATCCAGAGCTTTATATGCTTGTTGCAAAGCTGTAGCGGAATCCTTGCCCTGGGATACGAATGAACTTTGCAGCGCCATTATTCTGCCATGTACATTCGGATCATCAAATCCTAATTTGGTCACCAAATCGCTACGGTGCTCCTGGTTTCTTCGATCAAGCATAACCGTTATAATAGCCACTCCGAATGATCCGCCGAGCTGGCGCATCATCCCTGTGAAGGCTGCCCCCTGGCCAATCTGCTTACCTTTCAGCGTAGATAAAGCCAACGTGGTAATGGGGATAAAAAGCAAACCCATCCCGAGCCCGCGCAGAATCAACATCCAGAAAAAAGCGTCCTTTCCCGTATCCGGTGTCAGGATTCGATAGCCCCAAAAACTATAACCAAAGAATAGCATCATGCCAATAGCAACCAGGAATTGTTGCGGCACTCCCTTTTGAAGCAATCGCCCGATGATTGGCATCATAAATGCCGTTGTGATAGTCGCCGGAATCAGCAACAATCCGGACTCGGTAGCAGTCCAACCCAACAGGGTTTGTGTATACAACGGAATAATGAATGTGGATCCATACAGACCAAATCCCAGTATAAAAGACAATATTGTTCCCACCCTCAGGTTCCCATTTTTCAATACACGTAATTCAACGATGGGATTCTTATAAGTTAGTTCTCTCCAAACGAAAAAAATCAAACCCAAAGCTGCAGATATCGTAAGCATTCGAATAGCCTGGTTGCTATACCAATCATTTTCCTGTCCTTTTTCCAATACATATTGTAGTGAGCCCACAAAAACAATCAGCAGACAAATTCCTAACCAATCGACATTCTCTTCACTTTTTTGATGACCATATTTCGGGCTTCTTATGAATTCAAGAGTCATAAGAAAGGCAATAATGCCAAGCGGAATATTGATGTAAAAAATATAAGGCCACGTGAAATTATCGGTGATGTATCCACCTAAAGGAGGACCTAATGTGGGACCAACGATCACTCCCAATCCATAAATGGCTTGTGCCATTCCTCTTTTTTCAGGGGGATAACTTTCAGTGATAATAGTCTGAGATGTTACCAGCAAGGCACCCCCTCCAATTCCCTGCAGAAATCTAAAAGCGACTAGTTCCCATATTCCTGTTGCATTTCCGCATAAAAATGAGAAGATTGTGAAGATCATGATGGACGCAGCAAAATAATTGCGTCTGCCAAAGTGAAGAGATAGCCAGCTCGTCATGGGTACAATGATCACATTACCTATCGAATAAGCAGTAACAACCCAACCAACCTCAGCAAATGTAGCTCCCAGGCCACCACTCATACTAGGAAGAGCGACATTGACAATTGTTGTGTCTACAATTTCGAGCAAAGCGCAAATGATGGCAGTCAGGGTAACTATTACTCGTCTGCTTCCATATTCAACTAATGATTGCTGTTCCATCTTGGGTAGTCTTTGGTACCGGATTAATGCCGCGGTTCAAGGTTTTCGGCGGTTCAAATTAACAAGGCTGCTTGCTGATTCCAAATATTTTTCGCAGCTGCCAGTTTCATCTGCCTCGGACGATGAAATCGGGGAAAAAATTATTTATTCATCTCATTCTCCAGAGCGGCCATCAAATGCAATGTAGTCCGGTTTAATCCTTCAAATAGACGTTTGTCTTCTTTGGACCATGGCTTTCCCTGTCTATAATCCCACCACCTGTATTCAATCTTGGAATAATCATTGGTTATCCCTTTCTCTACCGGCTTTTCATAATAATTGTAGGCCTGAAAAGAATAGCCTCCATCTTCAATGGTTATTGCAATAACCGGGCGCAACCAATAATAGTTGCCGGCCTGGCTTGTGATCACTTTAAATGTGGCTGTTCCTACCAACTTGCCAGCTTTCTTATCAGCGACCTGAATATTCTCTTCTGTATGGCGAAAAGTTCTGGTGTACCATTCATAAGCTTTGTTATACAATTCCTCTTTGTTTAAATGCGGGGGCAAAGTGTATGATTTTTCGTAAAAGACTATTCCATTCTTCATCGGAATGGGGATTGCAACAGAATCATTTTGTACAATCACAGAATCTGTTTGTGCAAGACCGGCATAAGACAAAAGAATGAAGAAAATAAGCGACCAGTTTTTCATTTCCGAAATTTGAGAAGTAAAAAAGCAATCGGCTAATTTAATCATTTACGGCCATGAATATGCGATGATGATTTTGAGATAATAACTTCGCATCAGGTTGGATGGCTTACAAAGAACGCAGGGCAATGCTTAAACTGCAGTCCACCCACCATCAACCAATAAAGTGGTCCCGGTAATCATAGAAGCCGCGGGAGATGCAAGAAACAGAACAGCATTGGCGACATCTTTCGGCTCTCCAATTTTGCCGAGAACAATTTTAGAGAGTACCAAATCTTCGTTTTTTTTGTCTGCCAGGTATTCCTCCGTGCCAGGCGTAAAAATGAAAGTCGGCGCAACTGCATTTACGGTTATATTATATTTCGCCCATTCTACTGCAAAGCATTTAGTAAGATGTGAGATGCCGGCTTTCGTCATACAATAAACAGATTCCGCTGGCAAAGCAACAAATCCCGCTTGCGAACTGAGATTAATAATTCTGCCAAACTGATGTTTTCTCATGACCGCCCCTGCAAGCTGACTTACGAAAAAAGTACCTTTTAAATTAACAGCGAGCGTGTAATCAAAATCCCTTTCCGTCACGTCTTCAATATTATTTCCTGGAGCTATGCCCGCGTTGTTAACTAATATATCGATTCGGCCAAATGATTTAACTGTTTTATCATCCGCTGTTTTAATTTCCTCCATATTGGTAACATCCATCTGTAGGGGAATTGCCTTTCTCCCCATTTTCTCAATTTCACGAATAAGGCCGTGATCAGTATTTTCATCCCGCAAACCAACAGCAATATCAGCACCCGCTTCAGCCAGTGCGAGGGCGCAGGCACGGCCTATTCCTCTTGCTGAACCGGTTATCATTGCCACCTTACCCTTGACCTGCATTTCATCCAAGTTTTTCATATTCTTTGTAATGATTAATGAATTTACCAAAGAATTCAGTCAAAATGGATTGAATTCTCTGCGCTTAAGAAAAATTAAGCTGACGGTCCTTTGTACTTTGTCAACCATTCAAAATTTCACTAAGTTTAATATTCAAATAGTAATTCATGGCAAAAGCGTACAGTTTAATGGGACTCCATTTCAGATACAGGCTATGGATAGCCGAAATGAATTCTCACATTAATATTATTAGAATTTTTGATGATTACATAGCTGAGTTGAATTCAAGAAAGAATGATCCGATTGTAAAGAAGGGGATTGAAGATTTCAAGCAACAATTCATTGATTTGCGAACAACAATCGATGAACTCAGGCATGAAATGCATCTTGCGAAAATGGCATTGGCAGCCGATTCCAAAGAGAACAGGAACGGGAAAAAGGCTTCTGTTTCACATGCAAATCATGTCAACTTGAAAAAAAGGTATCGCAGCTATAAAAAGCTATTTGAAAAAACAAAAACCGAGTTTGGGAAATTTGAGAATAAATGGCTTTAGCTGTTCTTGACTCTCCAACTTTTCCACCATATAGAATGAAAATGATATCTCGCAGGCAATCCTGAATTGTTACCTCAAATCTCCGGGAAAACCAACATAGGCAATGGTCATAACCACTGCTAAAAGGATTGCTGCTATGATATAAATAATGACTGTTTCGCTTACGCTTACTGAAGATGATTTTTTCATGGATCCAGACTTTTAAGGTGATTGGGACCAATTCCCATCTAAGCAAGTAATAAAACAACTATGATGCCAAAAGGGCTGCCATAGACCTAACTAGCTGACATAAAAAGAGTTAGGAAAAGACTTTTGGTGGTGTTCCCCCGCCGGGAATCAGTTTAATTTTGCATCATAATTAATTATTTATGGAAGATCCGACTTACCAGATTTTCACTTTTGTTGATCAAATCAAGCCAGGAGAAAGTCAGTCACTCACACTCAGAAAAATCTTTTCAGGTTTTACGCCTTTCCAGGAATACGACGATGCCGTCCGGTGGATTGAAACCAAAGGACAAAAAGATCATGAATATGTGATCCTATCTGTTTACAAAAGGTAAGTTTCAGTTTCGGCAACTCGTTTTTGTTTAGTCAAATGAAAGAAATCCGGCGAACCGAAACCGGATTTCTGAAGGTGAGAGATATAGAGAGGAAAATTGAGGGGTTATTTATTAGAGGCTATGATTAACCTAAATACATTCTTATAAACTATTTGTCCATTTTTCTTTTCATGTGCGTGCAAAGTGTCCCACACTGCCCCGGCCACTGTCTCGTATCCCCTATGTTCAATCGCTCTGGCCGCCGTACCGCCTGACAGCAGTCCACGAAGGGCAATATCCCTATCTGGATAAATCCAATGAGCAGAAACATCTTCAATATTTTCAATACTGAATCTTTCTTCTTTCAGCATATTATCAATCCTGTTATATTCAGAAAGGCCAAATGGATCCAATGTTCCAGAAGAATCAGGAGGCAGAAGGCTGGTCACTACATTGAAATAACTGACCGCATCGCAAGCTTCTTTTGGTCCCCAAGTCAGGGCTACCAACGTCCCGTTATTTTTGAGGACACGTTTTGCTTCCCCGACTGCGTTGCTCATATTCCCTGCATAGTGGAAAGATTGAAGGCTGGTGACTACATCGAAAGAATGATTAGCGTAAGGCAATTCCTCCATGTCTCCGACCAACATTTCACCGGATGTCACCCGGTTTTGTGCGATGTTGATCAACTCCGGACTCGCGTCGATTCCTTTTATTTGAGCGCCTGTTTTTGCAGCCATGCTGCAAAACATCCCGGCGCCGCAGCCCACATCCAACAACTGATCGAATGAAGACAATTGTAGCTGTTGCAAGGCATAACGGTAAGCCTCACTCGAGGTTTGCTCCTGTATGGCGGCCCAGTCAATCGCATTTTTTCCCCAAAGTCTGCCCTGTATTTTTTGAGTTCCCATGCTTCGATCGAAAAAATCCTTTCCCTGGCTTTATTTTTCGTCGACAAAATTAGATTGGATTCCAAAGAATGGCTTGTCTGGTGAGTCCAGAATTTGTGCTGGGAAGGCCAGGTGGTAGCCGGGAGTCAGGAGTTGGTGAATTGATACAGGATACTGGCATCAATTCCTACCCAATCAACTACTCTTGTTTTTCGCAATAACAGTTTTTGAATTGTTCTTGCTGGCTTTCAATTCTTCTTTCGCAAGGTTGGCTTCAATCCTGTATTTCACAATTTCGGTAATAAGCTTCAATGGAAGAGGTTTGTCCACATCAAACCGAAGTGTTGCCATACCTGAAACATAAGGCTTCGCCTTTTCCTTGAATTTGAGAACGGTGCCTTTTGTAGGATATATCCCTAAATGTTTAGTGAATGCAGCATACCATATCAGCATGCCATGATATTTAAATGCTGGTATTTGGTAGCTTATTAGTTCTTCCGCATCAGGCGCTGCCTTTCGAATGGTTTCGCGAAGTTGCTGAAGTTTGGGTCTGATTGCGTCCGGCTGGCCAGCTATATATTCTGTAACTGTCGAATATTTGATTCTTTGTTTGGAGGTCATAGTTGTTGATTGAGTAATGTTTCCTATGTGTTTCTATATCCCTTTGTGTCGGTGAAAAAAAACTGTAGTTTCAAGCGTATCCCACCATATAGGCACATAGGCGCGCACAGGAAGTTTTATTTTTTCATTCCTTTAAACAATGCATATATCGCCATCGCATGGCCGTGTCCCAATTGAAAATCTTTCTTAAGCCAATCGACTACCTGTCCTGCTTTTATTCCGGGCAGCAAAGCCTTGTTCTTGACAAAACCTTTTTTCTCTGCCAGCATAAAGAAATCCTCGGGGGATTTTCCGGTCTTGGTCTGTATATTATCCAGGTAAGCCTGAAATGACATCTGGTTTATTTTGATAATGAATCTTACAACTCGGTTTCTACATGCTTTTTAAAATTGTCAAGAATCGCCTGCCAGCCACCTCTTTGCATTTCCGGATCATTTACTGATTCGGCTTCAAAAATCGTCACCACCTTCGTTTTGTTGCCGGCTTCTTCGAATTTAACATCAACATGCCTGCCATCTCCAATTGTATATCGGATCCTTCTATTTTGCTTAACCTCATCGTAGACACCTCCGAAATCAAAACCGAAACTTCCGTCTTTAGCCTCCATCCGATAATTGAATTTCCCACCTGGCCTTAAATCATTCTCAGCCTTGGGTGAATGCCAGTCGTCGGAGGCATGATTCCATTGAGTAACATGTTTTGGATTGGTGTAACATTCCCAAACTTTTTCGACCGGAGCATTAATAGTTGTTTCAACCGTAATTTCCTTCACCTTGTTCGTCGTTGTCATGATTTTTAGTTTTAAAAATGATAAAACAAAGCTAATACTTGGGTAACTTTATCTGTGGGGGCAGAAACGACAAGTTTAGGGCCGATTGCGACAAGTGCAATTTTACTCCATGTTCAATCCCTTTTGAACCGGCTCGCCAAATCACCCAAATCGATATTTTGCACGAGGGATAAATCGTATTTCCTGGCCAATTCGGATGCTACTGAAGAATGTGCTGGGGGTTGTATCCACATTATTTTTGCATGCATTGGTAAAACATGTTTGTGTGTAATTTCTTCGATTTCTTCATCGGGACGATAGATACAAACCATATCGACATGTTTCGGTTGTTCTTCCAGGGATTCAAAGTTGAGTTTGAAATCATTGTTGGCTGGATCTGCGGCTACGTGCACTCGTGTGTATTTGCCGGGACTATAACCGAACACGGTGAATCCTGCCAATATTAAATTGCCGGGAAGACTCTTGTTTGGCCAATCAACGAGCAGGATCTCTTTCACACTGGAAAGAACAACTATTGGATCAGGGTCGAACAGCTGCATAAAATAGTAATTTCCTTAAGTTAAGTATATTTAATCAATCACTATACAGCAATGAGTACACAAGTTCAATTGTCCAGGCAGATATCAGTCACTCGCATCAATTCTCTTGCCAGCGTTCTTTATGCAATCGGGATTATTGGTATCGCCGGGCAACAGTTTTACTACAAAGAATTCCGTCCCGTCATCATTCCATATTGGCCGACCTGGCTACCGGGACAACCAGCTTTCGCATATTTAATTGCGGCGTGCATGATCCTACTTAGCGCGGGCATCATATTGGGTTACAAAGGAAGGAATAATGCCTTGCTGCTGGGAGGACTATTACTTATTCTGACTTTAATATTTCATCTTCCTTCACTTTTTTTTGTCACAAAAGATGTATGGCATTTGGGCTTATGGACGAACGCACTTAAGGAACTGGCATTATCCGGGGGAGCTTTTGTTGTGGCAGGATCCCTTCCAAATGAAAAGGGTTCTCTCAAAGGTTCAAGGACCCTGCAAGGATTTGTGAGTGCCGGAAGGATATTTCTCGCCATTATGCTCATATGTTTCGGGATTGATCATTTTTTATATAGCCAATTTGTAGCCACGTTAGTGCCGGTCTGGGCAGGGATGCCTTTGTTCTGGACCTATTTTGCGGGCATCGCTTTAATTGGAACGGGAGTATCAATCATACTTAATATAAAAAGAAAGCAGGTGAGCCTACTTGCAGGATTCATGCTCTTTATCTGGTTCCTGGTCTTGCATATCCCCAGAGCGATTCAATATCCCGATCTCGATAAGGGAAATGAGCTCACCAGTGTATTTGAAGCACTCGCATTCAGCGGTGTTGCATTCCTGATTGCATTTGCTAAAGGCGACTGATTTTAGGCTATGTCGCCATCAGACATTTTTTAGCAAATAAGCGATTATAATAATGCTCATCAGAAGAATGAAGACAGCGAGAAATGTCAAAAGCGGTGTTGAACTTTAAAGTACCCACTCTCAATTTGCTTTTGAAATTTCTTGAATGAAAGCAAGTAAGGTAATAAGTGCCCCGAATCCTACTAATGTTATACCTGAAATGGCCGAATAGCAATCAACTAGTAGAAACAAAAAGGCAGACGCGAAAAAGGAGGGCCACAGGTTAGACGCACTCTGATCCGGTTTCTCCGCTCTTTCTTTGTGCCCTCTATGGTTTAACAATAGTTGACAAAATCAACTAATCTTCGTCCATTTATTCAATGAACCGGGCTGCCATCCACAAGATCAGGGAGTTCAACAGGTTTTACACTCATTTTCTCGGTCTCCTTGACCAATATATTCTTCACAGCAAATACACATTACCCGAAGTACGCGTTCTGTATGAGCTCTATCACATCAGGAAAGCTAAAGCCAGCGACATCGTCGAAGCCCTGGAAATTGACAAGAGCTACCTGAGCCGCATGCTTCTACAATTCGAAAGAAAGAACCTCATCATTAAAAAGACATCGCGGCAAGACAAAAGGTCCGTTCATCTACAGCTTAGCTCCTTAGGCAAAAAAGAGTTCCTTACTCTCAACAAGGCCTCGGATACCCATTTGAATGAACTCCTTTCGAATATGAGTATAAAAGACCTGGCGCAACTCATAAATCACATGAAAGAAATCCGTCGGCTGATTGAAGAAAACAAAAAGCAATAAATCAGTGAATATGACTGTTGGCCTTAACGATATTGATATCAGAACTACCTTGGAATCCGGCGACATTGGAACCATCGTCCATCTTCATGGAAAAATCTACAAAGAAGAATATGATTATGGAATTTCATTTGAAGCTTACGTTGCAGGGGGCCTTAGCGAATTTTATCAACAATATGATCCTGCCAAAGACCGAATCTGGATTTGCGAGCACAATGAAAGAACCATTGGTTGTCTGTTACAAATGCATCGTCCAGGTGCAGCCCAACTCAGGTATTTTCTTCTCGAAAAAAATTACCGGGGAATTGGCCTCGGGCAAAAAATGATGACTCTTTATATGGACTTTCTCCGACTGCAACCACGTCAAAGCTCCTTTTTGTGGACCACTCACGACCTAACAGCTGCAGCTCATCTTTACACGAAATTTGGATTTGCACTTGCAGAAGAAAAAGTATCGAGTGCGTTTGGGAAGAAAGTCATTGAACAACGTTATGTTTATGGTTTATAGGGAGGATACTAGGGATGCTGCTCCTATCAACTATTCTCTCTGCATACTCAGCATCCATCCATCGTCAACTCTTCACACCTCCTTAACATCTGCGCTAATTATTTGTGAAAGAAAATTTTTTCTGCAATTAATTTTAGCTTCTTCTTGTCTTGCCTTCAAATCAACTCCTGCTTTATGACTAAAGACAATCTTCAATCACTTGCCATAATTTTTTTGTGCTTTATGCTGATGTCTCTCAATTGTCACAAGAATAAATTACCATATACTGAGAGTGGAAACTGGATCAATCGGGCAGATTTCGAAGGCCTGGCGGTTGGTGAAGCGGCCACTTTTGTGATAGGTGAATTTGCCTATGTTGGAACAGGCATCGATTTCAGTCATCCAAATTCACGCATCAGCGCAATGTATCAATTTGATCCCAGTGGCAATGGCGGTTGGCAGGAAATTGCAAATTTTCCTGGCTCTCCAAGAAGTTCTGCCGTTGGATTCAGTGTGCTCATGAAAGGATATATCGCAACTGGCTTTGATGGTGAGCGGCCACTAAACGATTGCTGGGAATACGATCCTCAGACTAACAAATGGCAACAAAAATCTTCCATAGGCAACTCATCGGCGGATTTCGCCCGTTATGATGCCATCGGTTTTGGCATCGGTGACCTCGGCTATATAACTACCGGAAATACCGGAAGCGGATGGCTTGAAGACCTTTGGCAATATGATCCCGCATCTGATACCTGGACTGAAAGAAGAGGATCGGGCAAAAAGCGTTCTTCATCCATTTGTTTCGTTTATAATGGTAAGGCTTACATTTTTTGTGGAACGAACAATGGAAAGTTATTGAATGACGGCTGGTTATATGATCCGTCATTGCCGGATTCGTCTGCCTGGCAGTCCCTGAATCATATCACCAACTTCACCAATCAGTCATTTGATGATAGCTATTCTGATATCGTTCGTAGCAATGGAGTTGCTTTTATCGTGAAAGACAAAGGCTATCTCACAACGGGCAATGCAGGATCTTTGAATGCCAGCACCTGGGAATACGATTTTGGTAATGATCTTTGGCAGCCAAAAACTCCATTTTACGGAAGTGCAAGAGAGGGTGCCGTGGGATTTACCGTTCAAAACAGAGGCTTCGTAACTACTGGCTTTAGTGGCACATCCGCGTATGATGATACCTGGGAATTCAGACCAGATGAAGTTCAAAACAAAAACCAGTGAGACGCCGTGCATCCATTTGAGATCATAATGTTAATGATGCAATCAAAAAGCCTTCCGATCGCTCGGAAGGCTTGTGATAAGCTTTATTTTCTTGTTTAAGACGTAGTTAATATGGCAAAATCAAAGGCAAAGTTTTGCCATTGGGAAATGACCAGACTATTTGGAAATAATAGGAGCCACCACTTGCAGGACAGCCAGTCGGATTACCACTCCCATCCAAACCGTATGTAATTGTTGAGTTCAGATTATCTGATCTGATGATCGTATGCTGCCCACTAACAATCCGGAAGCTGCAATCCTGCCGAATTACGATGGGTTGTGTAATCATTGCAGTGAATCCAGTTCCAAAACGATTGACACCCCAATCAGAAATTCCCGTATGCGTGCCATCACTGTGGGTGCCTGTGGTGGTAATCACGATACCATTATTGTATGTGAATACCCGTTGCTTAGCACTTTGCCAAACTCTTGAAGTGTTGTCTGCAAAAGTGATAGAAAGGCTGTCGTTGATCGTGTGTGTAATGCTGGTTAATTGCGCCAAATTGATGAGGCTTCCGCCGCTCACATTGGTGATGATACGTTGACCATTCAGTGTAAAACTCTTTCCATCCCTGATCCTTGTAATTTTTACATTCTGGACCAGGACGGTAACAGTGGCGCCAGCATCTTCCCAATGAGTGTTAGCTGGTATTGACAATGTAACTGTGCCTGAGCGGGAGCGATTACCCCAACAATTTGTTCCGTTGTAGACAATAGTAATGGTGCGTGGATCGCTTGCTGTGTCAATGGTGACTGTCGCATCACAAATGAGTTGAGTGTTTACAATAACACCAACTCCTTCTGCGCGTGGAGTGGATTGGGTTCCCAAAACAGTCGTCGCACCTTGAGTGAGCGAATGACCGGCAGCGTTACCATTTGTAGCGGGCGTACTGCTGAGAGCAAGCGTCACATCATTGGCAATATTGTCTGATTCATCAGAGACCATTGAATGATCATCAGCTTGTGTTTGAACTGTGCTTTGATTTTGAGACGTTGTATTGGAATTATCTTTTTTGCATCCATACACAATGCCTCCAATGGCCATCGCGAGAATGAGCCATCTGAGTTGGAATAGGGATTTCATGATTGTTTTTGCTTTAAAGGATAATTGGGTGAAGTTGTAAAACGACTGGTAAATTTCTTTATTATAGCTTCTTTTAACCTTAACAGGTTATCTGGTTATTATTCCCAACATGGGAAAGAGGGAGGAATTTAATATAAGCAAAAACGAAAAAAAGTTGATGGCCATCGAACGACATGCATCTTACATCCAAGACATAGTCATATGTCACCTGACAACTGTCAGCTTTTTGGGGCTTGTTGCGTGCAAATAAAAACCGGGAGCAAGCTCCCGGTTCTCCTTCTATATTATTTTAAGGGTTGTGATTAAGAAAAAAGTCCGCCTTTTTTCAATTCCTTTGTAGCTTCTCCAATCTTGAAACCATTGTGATAAATCTCGATCTTGTATGATCCGGTCGCAAAACCCGAATCCTGCTTCCAGTCTGCAGTTATCGGCATCACTTTTCCTGCTTCAAACTGAACGGGCACTTTAGTAGTATATGCTTTATCACCTTCTTCCCGTGTGGTAAATGTACCGCTACCCATAGTAGGAACGGAAATTATCTTACCGTCGGGTCCCGTGATACATACATATACATCAGCTTGCGCGTCTGTAGCTATTCGGTTTGACAAATCAAAGGTTATTTTCAGCTTGTCTACTTTCTTTGCTTTATCTGTTACTTTTTCTTCACCATTCTTCTTATC
>PSRA01000076.1 GCA_003175695.1 Bacteroidota bacterium
CGGAGCCCGGTTGATTTCATCGATCAGGAGTATGTTGCTAAAAACCGGGCCTGGCCTGAATTGAAAAATCATTTCGCGGGGATTGAAAATCGAAGTTCCTATTACATCGCTGGGCATCAGGTCAGGAGTAAATTGAATACGGGAAAATCCGACTGAAATACTCCTGCTCAGGAGTTTGGCCGTAAGGGTTTTTGCAACGCCCGGAACTCCTTCAATGAGAATATGCCCATCTGCCAAAACACCCGCCAGTAGCAATTCAATCATCTTTTCTTGTCCAACGATCACCTTGCTGATTTCTTCATTCAATAAAGACACAGATTTTTTTAATTCTTCCAGATTTGTTCTTTCCTGAAATAGATTTTCTTCCATTGTTTATGCGAGTTTGTAAAATGCTTCTAATTTTTTATTTATTTGAATCAATTCCAAATCCGTTGGCCTTTGATCTTTCGAAAATCGCTGGAACTCCTGTATCAATGAACGCATTTCCATTTTGTCGTATCCACTTTTATATGACAAACGATCAGCAAAATCCTCGTCTAATTCTGATGAAGATAAGTTGTATTTTGTTCTCACGTAGTCCAAAAAATGAGTTGTCATTTTATTCAGCAGGTTGCTATTATCTTTTTGCTGGTAGTACAACCGGCCAATCGTTTTCACGAAATCAAGGGAGCTATTCCTGGGCGCGTCGTGGATCGGAATCCATTTTTGTTTTCTCTTAGATTCGAACAGGTAAATAAGAAGAAAGAGAAGTAAGACAAGCCAAAACGCCCATCTCAGGGCCTGATTGCTCAATAAAAAATTCAGGGCAGAGAATTGGGAATCCTTCGTTCTTCTGAAATAATCGTCCCATATCACATGACTGACTGAGGGCGCCATCTGCGAGAATATCTCGTCAAAATAAACCTTGTTGTTCTTGTGTAAAAGAAAAAAATTCGTGAGCGCCAATGGCGCGAAATGTAAGAAGACAGCGCCCCCACCCTTATAAGAAAACTTTACATAATCAGGGCGACCCGCTGAATCATAACCTAAGACCGTGGCAAATTTCGAATCCATTGAATCAACATAGTTATCATATGCAAAACCGGGATATTGAAATGGAAGAGAATCATAGCGGACAGGATCCATCGCGCTAACATTCAGTCCCGAATCCAGCAACCTGAACGTCATAGAACGTCCAAGTCTTAATTTGAAGTAATCAAGCAGAGAATCGCCGAAATTGAAAGATGACATGAAGACCTGGTTTCCTTCTGCCACAAATTCCATGAGCGAATTAATTTCAGAGCGGTCAGGGAAGATATGAGGTGAAATAATTATATACGCGGCTCTACCCTTCATATTATTTTCCGAAAAGCGCAAACGCGTAAAACCATAGGATGAGGGAGACTTGTCGTTTAATTTGATTTCAGCGTTGGGGAATGCGTACCCGATGTTTTTGTAAGCATAATAACTCCCATAAGGATCCTTATCGTTTCTCCATAAAGTAACGATCGGATTTATCTTCTTATGTTTCTTAAAGCATCCTGTGGCAGCAATAGCCATCAGCAACACGCAAACTACTTGATATTGATATTTCGTTTTGATCAATTTTTTAAATTGTTGTAGAAAGCATCGAATCTGTTCTGCAATATTTGAAATTGGTCCGCTTTTAATAAAAAGCCCCCATACCATACGTGTTCGTAAGCGTTAGTAAGAAAATCAAATTGTTGCGACAATGGATGGCCTTTTATCTGACCAAGATAATCCTTGTTTGTATCGCTCATCCTTAGGTGAAGCATTCCTTTCTCACCAGCCATCTTCAACAACTTCAGGTACATGAATCGCAACGCGTTGCGGTAATCATTTGTTGCCATGCTCTCTGCAATCTTTTTTTCCAATTCATCGACGGTAAGCTCCGCGTCGTCTTCCACGTTAGTCTTGGCAATCTTTTTAAACGGAGAGTAAAACAGATAAAGCCTGTTTTCGGCAATAATTTTAAATATCGCAAACGCAAGGACAGAAACTATAAGGATCAAAAAAATGATCCTGAAAGCTCGTGTCCCCACCCACTTGAATAATATATCGGCCCATCTGTCACCGTTGGAGCGGCGTTCTTTTTCAACATCGCTTCGCCAATATGCAGGATCATTAGCATATTCGAAAACCGGACTTTTCCTGAATGAATCTGCGAGGGATTCCGGAACTGCCCGCATGTAAATACTATCTTCTTTATCAGTCGTATCCTGGAGTCTTGATTCGTCTGAATAGGAATAAATATTGCCATTTTTTTGCTCCAGATTGAAAGTTGCTGATGAATCCACCGCTACGTCAGGCGTATCGGCCAAGACAACGGAATCTGGCAGACCCCTACCCTGTTGCGCGAGGCAATTACTAGATAGGAACAATGATATTATGATGACAGATCCCGCGACCAGGAGGAATCGCTCAAACTTCGATGAAAATCTGATCTGTTCCAGGTTAAGATAATTTTTGAGGTGAAGCGCTATTTTTCATCTTGTTGGAAAGTCGTATCGGGTAGATTACAAAATACCAGATAATGAATGAAAAAGAGCTGAGCAGGATTAAAATACTTAACCACACAGGCATTGTTGAATAACGCGTCACGAATCCTTCCAGAAAAGCAGCAGTAATGAAAATGGGCACAAGGCCAATCAATATCTTGACTCCGTCTCTTGTCCCTCGCTTTAATGAATCAATCCGGCGATGGGTCCCTGGAAAAAGAATGCTATTACCCAGGATTAATCCCGCCGCGCCTGCCATAATTATGGACGATATCTCAAGGGTACCATGTATCCAAATGACCAAAATCGATTTCCATCCCAACCCCTTGGCAAAAAAATAGTATTGGAAAGCTCCAATTTCAATTCCATTCATAAACAATAACCAAACTGTGCCGATAGATAAGATGATCCCCGAAACAAAAAAATAAAACGACACCTTGATATTGTTAAGCGCAATCTTAAAAAACATGCTGAGTTTGTCTCCGTCTTTGTAAACACCAAAAGGATCGCCCTTTGCAATATTTTCATCAGTCATTTCCACATATCCGTTGCCTAAAACACCACGAACAAAAGTCTGGTCATGTGCTGCAGAAAAAGCAGCAAGAATCGCGAATGAAATGAAAATGATAAATGAATACAATAATTCCCGGTGATGTTTCCTGATCACCAACGGTAATTCAGTTTTCCAAAATCGTCCGATACGTGAAGATTCTTCTTTCCTGTTCTTATAAATTCCCAAATAGATTTTTGAAGCAAGCGCGTTAAGGTATTGCGTCACTTTGCTTTGGGGATAGAACGTTCTTGAGTAACCAAGATCATTTACTAATTCCGTAAAGCGGGTGGCCATTTCATCCGGATCTTTGGTTCTTTCATATTGATATTCCTTCCACTTTTCGATATTCTTTTTTATAAAGAGACCTTCTCTCACAAATAAAATTATATTTACGATAAATATAGAAGAAAAGTCTGAAAGATTATATTGGTCATCGACAACTTAACTATATTGTATATCTTGTTTAATTGAATTTTCATGCAGGTTAAATTAGATACAGGATTCAATATCGAAGTGGAATTCCCCATCAGCCCTTTTGGTAGAAGGATGGCTGCATGGATCATCGATATTGTCGTTATATATGCCTACATTATCCTAGTATCACGCTTTTTCAGGTATTTTTTTGGTGAATCACTGTATGGCAAAGACTGGCTGTTTATCTTAACGTTTAGCCTGCCCATCCTGTTATATCATTTGATATGTGAAGTTTTCTTTAATGGCCAGAGCCTTGGAAAGAAGGCCATGTCCATCAAAGTGATCACTCTGGAAGGGGGACAACCTTCTCTGAGCCAATATCTAATCAGATGGTTATTCCGGCTGGCCGATTTCCCGTTATGGATTTTTCCGGCAATCGTTACAGGTGCACTGCCATGGTGGTGCTCCCCCCTTTTGTTCGGCGGTATAGCAGCCGTTCTCGCATCCTCGAAATCCCAAAGACTTGGCGACATTGTAGCGGGCACCATTATTATTGATACGCGAAATAAAACTTCCTGGCAGGACACCGTTTTCACGGAAGTTGAATCAGACTACCAGCCCAGGTATCCCCAGGTGATGAAGTTGTCGGATAAAGACATCAATACGCTTAAAAGCATTATTGAAACCGTAAAAAAGCGAAGCGATTTCGATCTGTCAATGAAAGTAGCTGAACGAATTAGGACCAGATTGACTATTGAGAATGACCAGGACTCCATCGACTTCCTGGAAACCTTGTTGAAAGACTACAATTATTATTCAACCCGGTAAGTTTATATAACGGGTATGGGCATTCGATAAATGCGCTGCGCAAACTCTATCTTGGCGCCACGGCAAGGAAAATCACGAGAAGGATCATGTACAGAACAAACAGACCCAGGAATATAATGGCCAGAATTCCCAGATAACGGAAATAAAGCCGTTGATTCCTTAAGGAAGCAGAGAGTAATTCCTGGTCATTGCTACTTAAGGCGCGCTTCAATCTTGTGGCAAATCTGAATAGATATAAGCATGGGAAGAACGACACAACGGCAACCGCAACATAAATCAGCGTGAAGGCGAATCCGCTCGATGCAGGAACAGGGACTTCAGCTGCTCCATAAGTACTAAATCGACTGATCATCATCGCGAATACAGAACCGGCAAATACACCCATAATGACTATGAATCCGCACCAAACAAAACCCAATATGGCAAGAAACTTAGCCCATTTTGCGGTATCATTCAGGTAACTGGAAGATTGCTGGTCAATGTGTAAATCGAAAAGATGTTCGGGTTGATTTTGATCCATATCAAGTTGGTTTGGCACACAATAAAAGAAAAATACCTGATATGTCAAAGCAACCCCGAAGCGCGAATTCCATTTACCAAAATCAATAAGCCCTGGCAAATAAAACCCTTTGAGTGCTAGGTTTTCCTGTCAGAATGCATTTGCCATTTTCCAGTGGATTATTCAAAGGAATGCATCTGATGGTCGCTTTTGTTTTTTCTTTGATAGCTTCCTCAGTTTCGGCCGTGCCATCCCAATGCGCAGAAATGAATCCTCCCTTTTCGTCAAGGAGTTTCTCAAATTCTTCCCATGTATCTGCTTTAGTTATGTGTTTGTCGCGATACGCTAATGCTTTATTATAAATATTCTGATGGATATCCTCCAAGAGCTGACAGATTTTTCCAGCTAACCCGTCCAGGCTCATAGGGATTTTTTCTTTTGTATCTCTTCTGGCAACTTCCACTTCATTTTTTTCCAGGTCACGCAAACCCAATGCAATTCTTACCGGAACACCCTTCAACTCATATTCTGCAAATTTCCATCCCGGTCTCGCGTTATCGCTATCGTCGAATTTGACGCTGACGCCGGCTGCCTTTAATTGCGCAGCCAGTTCTTTTCCTTTTTCGTTAAGCAGATCCTTTTTATCCTCTCCTTTATAGATCGGCACAATGACAACTTGCAAAGGCGCAATTTTAGGAGGAAGAATTAATCCATCATCGTCACTGTGGGCCATCACGAGGGCACCAACGAGTCTGGTGCTAACACCCCAACTTGTTGCCCATACATAATCGAGCTTATTATCCTTGTCAGAGAATTTGACGTCAAAAGCTTTTGCAAAATTTTGTCCGAGGAAATGTGAAGTCCCGGCTTGCAATGCTTTCCCATCCTGCATCAGCGCTTCTATACAATAGGTATCTATGGCTCCTGCAAATCGCTCGCTTTCCGTCTTCACCCCTTTGATCACGGGCAATGCCATATAGTTTTCTACAAAATCTGCATAGATATTCAGCATTTGAATGGTTTCATCCACAGCCTCCTGAGCGGTTGCGTGTGCCGTATGACCTTCCTGCCAAAGAAATTCAGTCGTGCGAAGAAACAGTCGCGTACGCATCTCCCAACGAACAACGTTTGACCATTGATTGATCAGCAAAGGCAGATCCCTGTATGATTGAACCCATGTTTTATAGGTATTCCAGATAATCGTTTCACTTGTCGGGCGCACAATCAACTCCTCTTCCAATTTTGCCTCAGGGTCTACGATAATGCCTTCGCCATTTGGATCATTTTTCAGACGGTAATGTGTCACCACTGCACATTCTTTGGCAAATCCTTCGACATGGGCTGCTTCCTTGGTCAAAAAACTCTTGGGTATGAATAGCGGGAAGTAGGCATTTACATGACCAGAATCCTTAAACATCCTGTCTAGTTGATCCCGCATTTTTTCCCATAATGAGAAACCATATGGCTTGATCACCATGCAGCCCCTGACAGCAGAATAATCAGCGAGGTTTCCCTTTATGACCAGGTCATTGTACCACTGTGCGTAATCTTCTTCTCTCGTCTTAATTTCTTTACCCATATCCTTGTTAAAATTTGATCAAAATCAATTTGTAATTAATTTGTTAAAGACTGCCCCTCAATACGATATAATTTGATAATAAAGGCCGATATTTAACCTAACTTTGTAAAAGACGCGCAAAATTAGTAACTTCAAATTGAAATATTCAAAGCTTTGGCCATGAAACGCATATATTATATTCCGCTAGTTTGTGCAGTCCTTGCTTTTGCTAGCTGTTCTACCTACAAAAATAGCCAGACGCCGGATGACGTTTATTACTCTCCCGGAAATTCAAAGCAAGCTGCTGCCAGTCAATCGCATTCTCAAAATAGCAATTCTGAGTACTATAGTACCAGCAACGACAACTACGTACAAATGCGAGTACAGGATCCTGCCCGCTGGTCTTATTTTGATAATTACAACAATGATTATTATGGTGGTTTTGGACCTTCCTGCTTTGCATCTACAGGATATTTTATGAGTCCATGGGTAGGAGGATTTGGTTATTATAGTCCTTTCTCTTATTGGAATAGCTATTACACCTGGAATAGTTTTTACAATCCTTATTACCCCGGTGTTGTTGTTGTCAATCCTAAAGTAGGTTCTTCTGTCACTTACACCAGGCTAAGTACGTTTAACCCTGGTAGTTATACAAATACTACCTACACGAGGCAGAATACCAGGTCAACAAATGCTAAATCTTCTTACAATTATTCTCAGACTATTCGTAACAATTATACGACTCCGAATAATTATGCAACTCGTCCGGTTTACTCAGGATCCAGACCGGTAAACAATACCTTCTCAACACAACCTACGCGAACATTTAGTCCATCTTCATTCGGCGGTCACATGGGTGGAGGTGGCGGTGGCGGAGGAGCCATGCATAGTGGTGGCTTTGGCCGACCGGGCAGATAAGTGTGGCAAATGCACCAAACCTTTTAAATAATCAGGAGGAGCGATTGGGATAACCTATATCATTCCTCCTTTTTAATGCGTCTAATCGTCGATATGAAATATTACTTCCTGACTCTCTGCTTATTTCTCACTTTGACAATCGCGGCCCAGGTCCCTGAAGACGCGTTGCGCACTTCCTGGTTCGCTCCCAGTGGTACGGCCAGGCAACAGGCCATCGGCGGCGCTATGGGTTCGCTCGGCGGTGAAATTTCGGCTACTTACGTGAATCCCGCCGGTCTCGGTTTTTATCGTACCGGTGAAATAGTGCTAAGTCCGGGCTATCGCTTTCAAAAAGACAACAGTATTTACAGGGGCACCAGCAGTTCCGGCTCTACTGTCGGAAACTTCAATCTCGGTACTTCAGGTGTCGTATTTGCCATCCCTTCACAAAATCCAGAAGGATCAGGAGCAATTAGCATCACTGTGAACCGCACTGCAAACTTTGGGGGCAACACCTACTACAAAGGGCAAAATGATTACAGTTCCTTCTCAGAGCAGTATGTAGAAGAATTTGCGAAGTCAGGCCTTTCGATCGATCAGGCGCTGGGCAACTCCGGACTCTCGTATGGAACAAGAATGGCGCTTTATACTTATTTAATCGATACTGCAACTATCGGGGGCACACTGCAGGTGATCGGCCAGCCGCAAAAAATACTGGATGCACATGGGCTTCTGCTTCAGGAAAATAATATTCGCACTAAAGGTGGGATCACTGAAATAGCTCTGGGCCTTGGGGGAAGCGGCAGAGGCAAATGGTACTACGGCGGCAGCATTGGCGTGCCGATTCTGGATTACACCAGGAATCAAACTTTCACGGAATCTGACCTGACTGGCAATACAAACAACGATTTTAATTATTCAACTTATACTGAAACTTATACTTCAAAAGGTGTAGGTGTAAATTTCAAGTTGGGAGTAATATTTAAGCCAGACAATGCCTGGCGTGTCGGTCTCGCCATACATTCGCCGTCTTTCTATGCGCTGACAGACAATATCAGTGCAGCCATGACTACCAACACAGATAAGTATGCGGCGCCGAGCAGCATCTCCTCGGCTGAACTGGACAGCCAGACGGGAAGTGTGGGCAGTGTGAAATATGACCTGCAATCAGCATGGAAAGTACTTTTGAGCGGCTCCTACATTTTTGGCGGTGGACCGGAAAATACAAAGGGTCAAAAAGGCTTTATAACTGGCGATGTGGAATGGGTGGTAAACAGGGATTCGAAATTTTCATCACCTCAGGATAATAACGGAAATCCCCTCTATGACAACGGTTATTTCGATGCGGTCAACAATGCCATCAAATCATATTACAGAAACAATTTCAACGTGAGGTTGGGCGGTGAACTGAAATTCGACCTGCTCGCCGCAAGACTGGGATTTGCTTATTCAACAAGCCCCTATAAACAAAGTGGTCTTCAGGCTAACCGCCTGACCATCGCCGGTGGAGTTGGCTACCGCAACAAAGGAGTATTTGTAGACCTGACTTATGTCCAGAATATTACCAATGACGTTAATTTCCCTTACCGGCTCGCAGATAAAGAAAATACATACGCAACTGTAAAGCAATTTGCGGGAACAGTTCTCTTGACTGTTGGGTTCAAGTTCTAATGCAGTTTTGCGTGAACTAAATAAGCTGAATCTACCGCGAATTCAAAAAATCCCGGAACCAGTAGCCCGAATTTTTGATCGTTCTCAACTGCGTTCTGAAATCAACATGCACAAGACCGAAACGTGCATGATAACCTTCGGACCATTCGAAGTTGTCCATCAGGGTCCAGGCAAAATACCCCGTCACATTTATGCCTTCCTGTTTGGCTTTTAGTAACGCCCTTATGTGCTGGTGGAAATATTCGATACGGTCGACATCATCCACTACCCCATTCATCAATTTATCTTTGAAAGCGGCGCCATTTTCTGTGACGATGATCTCTTTCACTTTTTCGTATGACCAAAACCGTTTGATGATATTGTAAAATCCGTCCGGACTAATTTCCCAGCCCATCGCTGTTTTAGGCACCTTCCGCCGTACTGCCTTTACCTGCATGGCTTGGAGCACCGGTATTAACGGGCTATACCTGACAACCACGGGAAAATAATTTTGCACGCCTATAAAATCAAAATCAAAATGCATGCGCTTCGTATATTTCCAGGTATACAATTCGAGTTTGTCAAGGAATTTAAAATCCTCTCTCGGATACCCCTGGCCGAGGGCCGGCTCTATAAATAAGCGGTTCAACAATACATCTACCCGGCGGGCGGCTGCTATATCCCGCTCTTTATGCGTGTGTGGAATAACTTCTGAGCAGGAAAAGGTGGTTCCAATCCTGGACTTTGAAACTATACTGCGGACAATTTGGCCACCGGAGGCTTGCGCCAGTGAAGCATTTAAAATAGCAGGTAAAAAATTTTGCATGCCCCTTTTGCCGGGAGCATGCTTGCCCAGCATGTAGCCAAGCGATGTGAACCCAAATGGTTCATTGAGAATGATCCAGTTTTTCACTTTGTCACCGAACTCCTCTGCACAAAGCGTAGCAAACCGGGTAAACCATTTCAGCAGCAGATGGCTTGCCCATCCGCCCTCCTTTTCGAGGGCGGCAGGCATATCCCAATGATATAAAGTAAGAAAAGGAACGAGATCTAATTTCAGGCATTCATCAATCATCCGGTGGTAGAATGCAACACCTTCTTTATTTAATTTACTGCCACCTTCGGGAAGTATCCGAGGCCAGGAGATGGAAAACCGGAAGGCCTTGAATCCAAGGGCCTTTACTAACAGGAGATCGTCTTTATATCTGTGATAAAAATCGCAAGCGATATATGGATTATGGCTGCTCTTGATCCGTCCATTGCGTTTAGAGAAAGTATCCCAGATTGAAGGGCCTTTGCCATAACTGTCATGAGCTCCTTCATTTTGGGCAGCCGCAATAGCAACACCCCAAAGAAAATCGTTTCCAAAGTCGGTAACCTTCAGGTGATGAGAGGCTTTCTTCACCATAAATTAGTAATGTACAAATTATAGTGTTTCTCCATCGCCCAAGGTTAAGATTTTATTATTTTTTGTATTTGCTTCCGGAGGTTTCCAGGGTCTTTTATTTTTTTACCGTCAATGAGTAACCGCAATAGATCTGGCTCAACCCAAATGAGGGATGGATTTTTTCTGAACCAGGTGAGTTGACGCTTGGCATATTGCCGGGTATTTTTTTTGATCATTTCAACTGCTTCATTGAGCGAAATCTTTCCATCAAAATATTCGAAGAGCTCAGTATAGCCTACAGTCCGTAGTGCATTGAATTCACGAAATGATGTAAGCCCTCTCACCTCTTCTTCGAGGCCATCGGCCATCATACCATCTACTCTGGTATCGATCCGTTGCTTTAGTTGGTCCATTGGTAATTGCAAACCGATTGTCAGGATGTCAAATGATCTCTGCTTTTTTTTGGTGGAACGAAATGAAAGGATGGAACGGCCAGTAGCCCTTGCTACTTCCAATGCACGCATGGACCTCTGAGGGTTTAGAATTTCTCCGCCGGCATAGTATGCGGGATCTATATTGCTCAATTCGTTTTGAAGCCAGGACAGTCCCTTCTGGCTATATTGAGATTGAATTTCTTCACGAATTTCTGCAGGAACAAATGGAATTTCATCCATTCCTTCGACAAATGCTTTTATATACAGGCCGGTGCCTCCAACCATAATCACTTCATTGTGGTCACGAAAAATTTCATCTGCCCAGCCGAGCGCCAATTGTTCGAAATCGGCAGCAGTTACCTGTTCATGAATGGAGTGGGAATTAATAAAATAATGATGAATCCGTTGCAGATCGATTTCAGCTGGCTTGGCTACACCAATATTCAGTTCTTTGAAACATTGTCTCGAATCAGCCGAAATGATGGATGTGGAAAATTGCTCAGCCAATTGCAGACTGATGGCTGTCTTGCCTACGGCCGTAGGCCCCGCAACGATTATGACCGTCTTACTTTCCAAATTTGTGAGCTTGTACAGAGCTCAACTATATTTTATTTCCGGTTAGAAATTTATTCCATTTCTTCTTCTCCTGTCTCTGATTCCTCTCCTTCTTCTCCCAGGTCCAGGTCCTCACCTTCCGCTCCTTTCTCAGTAAATCCTTCGATTGATTTACCCAGATCATATTTTTCTTCCACTTCAGCAAGTTTATCGCCCACCAAACCACGTGTGCCATATTGCGAAGGTGCGATGCCCTCGGTTTTGACTACAGCAGGATAGTCCAATTTTCCATTTTCTTCTTTGCTCACATTTATCAGCTCAACGAGAAAGGACCAGTTCTTTACAAAATCATATACGTAAACGAACTTTTGATTTGGATCCCTGATTTCAGATCCGATAGTTGTATTTGCCATTAATAAGGGTTCTACCTTATAGGGCTTGTCATATTTTTCAAGCGTAATTTCCTTTCCTCTCTGCCAATTATCGTTGCTTCTATAAAAAGTTGCCTGGTGTTTGCTGTCAAATTCATAGGCGCGCAGTATACCATGGTGCAATTGAAGAAAGGTTTGCGTCTGTTTTACGGATACATCTCGATAAATGCTGTCATCTTCTTCAAGATAAATTCTAAACTTCAGGATGGCCATGATTCTGGTTGTTATTCGTTATTAGCTGAATAGTTTGTGTTCAAAAATGGTGCCCGCTATTTATGTAAAATGTTACAGCTATAAATCAATTGTAAACGGCAAAAATAGTACAAATAAAGTTTCACGCAAAGACGCCAAGGCGCAGAGTAGCACGCTGCCATCCTTGCGCCTTTGCCCGCTCTGCGTTTTTGCGTGAAACAGATTTATTTAAGAGGTTTCAAATCTAAATCAACGGCTTTTTTCAACATAAATTCCCGGGCAGCTTCATAGGAATTCTCAATCTCACCGTCCAGGATTGCCTCCCTTATAGCGTTCTTCAAGTCGCCCACTTTTTTGGAGGGCTTCAGGCCAAACTCTTCCATAATCATCTCTCCCGTTATGGGTGGTTGCCAATTGCGAATCTTGTCTTTTTCTTCTACTTCACGCAACCTTTTTCGCACCAGCTCAAAATTTTCAAGATATTTCTTAACCTTTTGTTTGTTCTTCGATGTAATATCAGCTTCGCAAAGCAACATGAGAGGATCTATATCATCGCCTGCATCAAATAATAATCTACGAATAGCCGAATCAGTTATATTTTCCTTGGTCAGACTGATTGGCCGCAAATGGAGTTCTACCATTTTGCGTACAAATCGCATCTTTTCATTCTGTGGCAGTTTGAGCTTGTCAAATATTTTTGGCACCATCTTGCCGCCAACAACTTCGTGGCCATGGAAGGTCCATCCATGGTCTTTTTCAAACTTTTTTGTTGCAGGTTTCCCAATATCATGCAAGATAGCTGCCCAACGTAACCACAAATCGCTGGTCGATTGGGAAATATTATCAAGCACCCGAAGTGTGTGATAGAAATTATCCTTGTGGCCGTAGCTGTCGATGTACTCTGCTCCTGCCAGGTCAACCATCTTTGGAAAAATAATATGCAAAAGGCCCGTCTGGTAGAGCAATTCAAATCCAATCGAAGGTTTTTTGGAGAGAATGATCTTGTTTAATTCATCGGTTATGCGTTCCTGTGATACAATCCGGATCCGCGAGGCATCTTCCTTGATAGCAGCGAGGGTTTTTGATTCGATGGAGAAATTCAGCTGTGTGGCAAACCGGATCGCACGAAGCATGCGTAAGGGATCATCGCTGAAAGTCTGAAGTGGATCCAGCGGTGTTTGAATTAGTTTTCTCGAAAGATCCCGCAAGCCATGGAACGGATCGATAAGCTTTCCATAATCATCTGCATTGAGGCTAACAGCCAGCGCATTGATCGTAAAATCTCTCCTGAGCTGATCATCTTCCAGTGTACCAGGACTCACTGATGGATTCCGTGAGTGATACCGGTAACTCTCCTTTCTCGCGCCTACAAATTCAATTTCAAAAACGTCTTCGTCTTGTTCCGATTTATCGGTATCCCAGGAATTGATCTTTATCTGTGCGGTGCCAAAATTCTTAAACACCGTGATAAAAGGTCTGGGTTGAAATCGATCGGCCACTTTGTTGGCTAATTCAATCCCGTCACCCACGCAAACTATGTCAGCGTCTTTTGTTGCCCGTTTAAGGATCTTGTCGCGCACAAAGCCGCCAATCACATAGCAGGGCATTTTTAATGATTCCGCAGCATGCGATATTTTTTTAAAAACAAATAATTCTCTTTCTGTACAATTAATATCCATCGTTCACAAATGTAAGAAGGATGTATGGGATGTTACATGGAACGATTGCCTATCAACGGGAGAGTTCATGTTCATTAACCTTCAAAGGAAGAAGCAGCTGATCATCCTGAATTTGGTAAGCGCAACGGAAATGCTTTTCCGGGCAAGCTCGATATCCGTGCAATCCGCAAGGACGGCAATACAAGTCTTCCTTAATCTGAACGATAAAGCGCTGATCCGATAAGGGGCCGAACCCAAAAGCAGGGATCGTGGAGCAATATACTGCTGTAACCGGAGCATTCACAGCCGATGCAAAGTGCAACGGCGCTGAATCATTGACAAAATTCATGACAGCATCCTTCATCAATGCTGCAGATTCCAGGAATGACAATTTACCGCAGAGAAGAGTGATATTTGGATTCGTTGAGGCTCTTCGAATAGACTCACACAGCGCAATATCTGAAGACGCACCCAAAAGATAAATCTCCAGCGGACCAGGCAATTTGTCAATGAAACTTATCCATTTATCGGCAGGATATTGTTTGGTGAACCATACAGATGCGGGGCTGATGGTCACGTACTTTTTTTGTTTGAATTCTTTTACTTTGTCGAAATCAGCCGTTGATGGATATAACACTGGCCGGGCTGGAACTTCATCAGTAAGGCTCCTGATAAGATCCTGGTTCCTGTCAATTTCATGCTTGGGTTCAGAACCAGTGTTTACGAGGTGTTTTATTTTCTTAGAAAAAAGAAAGCTAAAAGGGTTCTTGTCAAATCCAATCGATTCGCGTGCTTTTGAGAATGCAGTCAGCAAGCCTGTTGCAGCGAAGCGCTGCACATTGATCACTTTGTCATATCTTCTTTTTCTGATCTCTGCCAGGACTTTCAACAAGTTCTTTTGTTTGTTCTTCTTTTTGTCCCAAATCAGCACTTCGTGAATAAAGGGATGACCAGCCAGCAAACCTTCATTCCCTTTTCGAAGAAGAAAATCGATTTGTGCCTGCGGATATTGTTGATGCAGTTTTTCAGCCAGTGCCGTTGCAAGCACCACATCACCTATAAACGCTGTCTGTATAACAAGGAATTTTTGCACTTTGCAAATATAATAGGCTGCAAGTAATAAGAGCGGAGAAAGAGGGCCCAGAAAGGAGGGTTGGGCGCTCTCTCCGCCTGTTTCTCACTCTCTGATTAATTCCGGACCTCCATTCTTCCATTTAATAATGGCAGAAGGGGTTCGGGGAGAATGATCGTCTTGCCTGTAATTAACTATATAGTCCACGCCTTCTTTTATTTCATCGGAAACCTGGTCAAAGAATTGTGGAGGCGGCTCACCGGTAATATTTGCAGAAGTGGAAACTACAGGCTTTCTAAACCGCTTAATAAGGTGTCTGCAAAAGATATCGTTTACGAGTCTAATGGCAACAGATCCATCCTGACTGACCAGGTTCTCTGCCAGCCCAATTGCACCTTCGTAAATAACAGTAGTTGGCTTGGTCAGAGTTTTTAGATAGTCTGGAATGGCAGGGTCAGGATGACTGACATGCTTGAGAATTTCCCGCTGATCAGCCATCAGCACGATGAGGCTTTTGTTCTCTGGCCTTCGCTTGATTTCATAGATTTTCTCGACAGCCGTTGCGTTGGTAGCGTCACAACCTATTCCCCAAATGGTGTCTGTCGGATAAAGAATTATACCCCCCGTCTTCAATACTGCCAGGCATTTTTCAATATCATCATCGAAATTCATCTGGCAAATTTACCGGCTGTAGGGCAACTTTGATGGAGAACTTTTCAAATGCATTATGTTTGCGAAAAATTTGACTAATGGAATGGAATCAATTGATTTCTGAAGCGTGGGCAAACCGGGCGCTGCTTAAAGAAAAAAAATATGTTGAAGCAGTAAGACATGTGATTGAGGAAGTCGACAAAGGACGTTTGAGAGTTGCTTCTCCGTCAGACAATGGCTGGCACGTAAACGAATGGGTGAAGCAAGCTATCCTCCTATATTTCGCTGTTCAGGAAATGAAAACCTGGAATTTACCTCCTTTTGAATTCTATGACAAAATAGATCTGAAAAAAGATTTCGCCCAATTGGGTGTTCGCGCCGTTCCGCATGCAGTAGCCCGTTATGGTGCTTATATCGCAAAGAGTGTTGTCCTGATGCCGAGCTACGTAAATATTGGGGCTTATGTCGACGAAGGAACCATGGTTGACACCTGGGCCACCGTTGGCAGCTGCGCTCAGATTGGAAAAGGCGTGCATCTGAGTGGAGGAGTCGGAATTGGTGGTGTGCTTGAACCGGTACAAGCAAGTCCGGTCATAATAGAGGACGGCTGTTTTATTGGATCACGCTGTATAGTGGTGGAAGGAGTCAGAGTGGAAAAAGAAGCGGTGTTAGGGGCGAACGTTGTTCTCACGCAAAGCACCAAGATCATCGATGTCAGTGGGAAGGAACCTGTTGAATACAAAGGAAGAATTCCGGCACGAAGTGTAGTCATACCTGGTAGTTATTCCAAAAAATTTCCTGCTGGTGAGTATAGCGTGAGTTGCGCTTTAATCATTGGCCAGCGTAAGGCGAGTACGGATTTAAAGACGAGTTTAAATGATGCGCTGAGAGAGTTTAATGTGAGTGCCTAGTCAGGAAATTTCACGCAAAGGCGCAAAGGCACAAAGTTAGCACACCGCCACTTTTTTCCTTTGCGTGAAAGACCTTGTCATTTTCCTTTTTTGAATTACATTTGCAACCCTGCCCGGGTGGCGAAATTGGTAGACGCACTGTGTTCAGGTCGCAGCGCTCGCAAGGGTGTGCTGGTTCGAATCCAGTCCCGGGCACAAA
>PSRA01000112.1 GCA_003175695.1 Bacteroidota bacterium
GGCTTGTTTTCACGATTCTCAAAAGTATCTTCAAGTATTCTCATTAAGGCCCTATTGCCATCAAGTGGTGAGAATGACATCATGCAAATGGCTTCAACGGAAACCGATTCAGCTTCGCGGATAAGATCATCTCTCAAATCCTCACGGGTGAAAGTAAAGATGTAACAATAATCGTGTTCGACAATTTCGCCTTTCCATAAAAACTTTGCGGGACCACTAAATATCGGCCCTCCAAAAGCAAGTTGCTTTTCAACTAATGCGTGAAGAATATTTAACCCTTGCTGTCTGATTTCACAGCTTATCATGACTTGAAGATATTTTGATTTGATTTTTGTGTCCATATGTCTCTTTTTTATAAATATGCTTTATACTGTTAACACGAAGTTCGACAGTATATTCGTTTGGAGGAAGTAGGGAAAAGAGATTCATATAGAGATATATTTGCCCCTATATCGATTTTAGGCGCAAGCACTTATTTTTGCCCTATGTATAAAAGAAAGATTCCGATCAGTTTGGATTGCGGACTTGATCTAATCGGCGAAGTCTTGTACGGCAAATGGAAAATGCGTTTATTATATTTTATTAGTGAAGGCCATAAACGTCCAAGTGAATTACAACGTAAGATTCCTCACGCTTCCCGAAGAGTGCTGAATGCGCAGTTAAAAGAACTGGGGCAACATGAGTTAGTTACCAAAATGATTTATCCTCAAATTCCACCTAAAGTAGAGTATAGCTTAACTGAATTAGGAAAAACCTTAATTCCTGTAATTAACACCCTAGGAAAATGGGGGGATAAGAACGAAAGGCGTTTACGAAAAGTCATTTTGAAAAGGCTTAAATAAATGACGTATGTTAAGCTTCTCTTTACGCAAGAAAGAAAAAACGGGTGGCCGAAAATGAACTTAATAATTAAATTTGATACAGCAGTATAAAAAAAGACATTGAAATTATTCACTACTAACACACCTGAACACACAAATCTTCGCTAGCAAAACAGGTGGTCAGGGCAGATTTTTAATCGGTGGACAGTAGGTCCATCAATTTGTAATTGACAAAATAGGTCGTCCTGCCTATTTTGTGCGCCCTCAAAATATTAGCCTCGTCTAATTTTTTCAACCAGGTAGATGCCGTTTGACGATGGGCTATCTGTTTGTTTTCCAACAGTTCGATCTTTAAGTAAGGGAGTGTGAACATCAACTCTAACAGGTCATAGCTAAACGAAGAGCCTAATACCTGTTTCATCTTTTGCTCGGTTTCTTCTTTCAAAGAAAGGGTATTTCTAATTTTTTTTGTACTTAACTGCGCTGTTTCGATAAGAGCTGTGAGTATATACATTACCCAATCATGCCAGTTGTGTTTTTCCGTTACACCCCGTAATAATTGATAGTATTCTGTTTTATATCTTACGATATAAGAACTTAGGTATAGTACAGGTTGGGCCAATAACTCTTGCTGTACCAGGTATAGAGCATTTACAATGCGCCCGGCTCTCCCATTACCATCAGCAAATGGATGAATGGCTTCAAATTGATAGTGAATAAAAGCCATCTTAATCAGAGGGTCTAGTGGGGAAACAATTGGATCGTTAATAAATCTTTCCAATGAGGCCAATTTCTGCCCCAGAACATCTTCACAACATGGCGGGGTGTAAATTACTTCTCCATTTATTGCATTTTTTAGCGAAGTGCCTGGCGTGCTTCTTATGCCAGCTTTATTTTGTTTTATAGTCTGAACAATTTCGACCATTGTATTGGTCAGCAACAAATTCTTTTGCGCATGCATTCTTTCCAAACCGATATATAGTGCTTCACGATAGCTCAGGACTTCTTTTGCCGCATGACTAGCGGTTGTTTCTTCTGTTGCAGCTTTGTATAATTCATCCTGCGTTGTTACTATGTTTTCAATTGCAGAACTGTCCTTACTTTCCTGCAAGACTATCGTATTAATTAATAACTGCGGGTCCGGTAATGAAGCGCAAAGTCCATTTAATTGTCCCAAATACCTGGATGCCTTTGCCAGATGCCTTAATATTTCCTGAGATTCCTGAAATTCGACAGGAGGCAAATCGGGTAATTCGTTAAACGGCGTATTCTTGTCGTAAGCCATAGTGTCGTGATTTTATTTCGTTTTCGTCATCAAATTTTGAATAGGTCGATTATCACGACATAAATTTCCTTTTATGTCGAAATTATAATAAATTTTCGACATCAAAGCTACTAAAATGTCGAATTCAATGTTCCAAGACAGAAATTATGTCGAAAAATTCTTCATTTTTCGACATAAAAATACGGAAATTCCAAAACTATTTAACCCATTGGTTCTTAACATTTTACACTCAATAATCGAATCTGCAGACACAAGAATAATCTCCGCTTGGCCTAATTCTCGCCTCGAATAAATGATAAGTATCTTTCGAACTGTAGGAGACATCAGCGCAATAGTTAAATTTATACTGTATAGTATTAACTGAAATGTACCTTTGAAGAGTTAACGTCAACCTGTATAAGACCAGGTAAGAACGAGCAGAAAATAGCTCATTGAATCGACCAAAATCAGAAGTTGCTGATATTCCAAAAGATATACGCCGGACTTATCCCGTCCGGTCCGCCTCTCGAGGATCACAACGATTGTGATCCTTTTTTATTTTTATAAGATTTTACTTTAAGCAGGTTGATTTTCAATGATTAATAACAAGTGCCGGTGTTTTCTTCTTCCTACCTTTATTTCAGGTTAACACATAATTGAATCGACCACATTGACATGCCGATGGAAGAAATCTTCAGACTTCTTGGCCATTCGAGTTTAAAGACAACACAAGTTTACGGTCGGATGACGCAAGAAAGGCTTCAAAAAAGCATGAAAAAAATAAATAAGAAACTCAGATAGCACATATGAAGAGATTCAGAATTATTTTGATCATTCTTATAGTTCAAAATTCCGACAAAACCCTTGCTCAATCTATAACCGCAAAGGATTTGATAGGAATATGGCAAATGGAATTAAAGCAGGGTGAAACTTCTACTGGAGTTTATTTTTTCAAAGATTATGATACACTACTAAACATAAACAACCTGCACTCTAGAACTGACACTAGCCTTTATTCGATTGGCACAATGAAAAATGAATCCATATTAAGGATCATGCCAATAAAACTAAAAACACCAACATTTTTCATTTGGAAGATCAAAATGCTAAAGGATCATAGGATTAGGATTAGTCTTTACAGTTCAATTCGCATTAATGAAAATACTTATAAGTGGGAAGAACAGAAAGCTGCAACGCTTGAATATAATCTAATAAAAATAAAATCTGTAGATATACCAGAAATTCAAAAATCTAACTCCACTGAGTGGCCAAATTACGTTCCATATTAAATGCATATGAAAGGAGAGCCCCCGTGCGATCACAGGATAATGGTCACCGTTAGTGGTGGCCATTATTATTTAGACCTCTTTTAGTAATTTGAATTTCACCAACTTTTGAGCAGCTACGCTCACCTCTAGCATTCCAATTATTTTAGGTAATCTTACAATCGTTACCAAGGGTAAAAATGAGATATATCTCAATAAGGAAATGGTAAATCTTCCGGGGATGCAAATTATCCGTATCTCTTCATGAAAAATACTATGAGCGAAGATGAGCATGCGGCTTATCTTAAACAAATACAAGTATATGACGAACATAAAAGAGATGATTCAGCAGACCTCTGAAAAAATAAATTCTTATGATAAAATTCTTTTTCTCGGTCGAATTGCATCATACGGTTACATTAAAATGTCAACCGATGAATCTGAGGATGGGATATCTGAAACAACAATAGAATATTGTCAGAGTATAGCTATTAGTAACAATCAGAAGGCATTTTTCTGCTTGCCATGCAGTTGAGCATGTCACGGGGAAACACTCCAAAATAGAACCTGGTCTTCGTCTGTTCACCAGCGTTCAACAACTAATTTTTGAGTGCTGACCAGATTGTGGATTTCATCCAAGACCCGGATATAATAAAATCCTTGGGCATTAAAGCCCGGAATCTTCAACGTCTCAGTTTGAGTAAATTCAGTAATCAGGACTTTCTTTTCAATAGTTGTCTCTCCAAGTAAATTGGCCATTTGAATGGTATAGTGACCCTTTGGCATGCCATTGAATTGAACGTTGATTTCATCAAACAAAACTGGATTTGGAAAGACCGTAATCTTACTAAGTTTCTCTGATGATTTCTGGAAAATTAAGTTGCCGGCTTTTTTTGTTAGCAGTGGATTGCTATTAGCAAGATCGGCACTCCCAAAAATTTCAGTACCACCTGGATATGGCAATGCTTCCCACGTCTCAGGGTCAACTACAAAAATTGCTTCCGAATACGCAGAACTGCTGATTAGAATTTTCCCATTGTCAGTTACTGCCGCACCACTCGTAGTGAATTTCTGCGGCAATCCGGAAATAATATTGAGATATGTTGCTGTCCTTGTCGCGATTTCGACTTTGAAAACTTTATTAGTAGAAACAATGAGGTACAAATTGCCGGCATCATCGGCGATAATATCGCCACCTGAATTGGCGCAGGGATTCTGAATTGAATTTTCTTTGTTGAACGGATAATCTATAAGCGGCCCCAAATCAATAAGCCGTGGAGATCCTTTGGTGCTAAATCGGATCAGGTGGTTTCCATCGTTTGTAATCGTATATCCATAATCGTCAGGAGCGATTACCATCCGCGAAATTGGACCCCCTGTTTTGAAGTCGTAGTTCCCTGCTTTGCTAAAGTATTGATCCAGGTTCGTATATACCTGCATCGTATTGAGGTCAATATACCGAAGCTGGTCAAGGTTCATCGGAGTAAAATAGAGGCGGTTTGATTTCTTGTCATAGGCAATCGCAGCTACGCTGCTGCCAAGTGCAGCCTGCGGAAGAAAATTTCCCTGGAACGCATTTGCTGGTTTGGAAAGATCAGGGGGAGGAGAAAACTTGTAACCAGCTAAAACATTTGGACTCTTCTCTTTAAAATTCAGTAGTATATTACTGAATTCACCTGATCGGATGTCAAACTTTCTTAGCGCCACCCATTCAGTTTCTCCCTTATTTACCGCTGTAACCGCAAATGCAAAATGATCAGATTGTCCCCTTGTGTAATTAATTAATAAGGAAACAATAGCGGTAAATGCAAGTTTGATACACCCTAACTTTCTCATAGCATTTGCGATCAATTCATCGGTCGATTGAGCTCCTGGAGCACGAAAAACATTCAGTCGAAAATCAAAATGTGGTGGTAAACTATGGATTATGGAGATTAGGCCTGCTAGCTTAGAAACGCCAGTTTGTTAATTACTAGTTTCAACCAAAGATACTGAAACATTTTTGAATTTGATGGGTCTTTCATTTATGTCGCTAAAGTGATGAACTCCGCAAATTTTTAGGAATATGTGCTTAATGCCAGATTTGAAATTCTGAATTATGAATGGACCACACGGTACTTAGGAAAATGTAGCAAATATTTTGTATTATGAAAATTTTGTTAACTTGTGCCGACTGAAAAAACTTGCTTCCATACTACTGCTTGGGATTCTCCTCTTTAACTGGTTCGGATACCAGATACTTACGTCTTACCTTGAACGAAGGGCGATTCAGCAGTTGGATAACCTTGTTGATAGAAATTTTTTTGAAGAATCTCAGTTAATTTCCATTAAAGTTCCCGCTGAACGTCTGGGTTACTTCGTCAATTCATTACAATTTGAACGTGTAACAGGCAAAATCGAAATTGGCGGAATTCAGTACAATTTAGTTAAACGTCGCCTGTTCAATGATTCATTGGAATTTGTCTGTATTCCCAATATTAAGTCTACAGCGTTAAAATCTGCCAGAAATGAAATTTGTAAATGGGTCAATGATCTAAGTGGTCAAAACAAAAAAACCGAATCTCATCCTGGTCCCTCAAAAAATCTAACCACCGATTTTTATACTACAACTGGTGCAGTTAACTTGGCAAGCTTGAGAATCCTTCTTTGCCATCAAATGCGTGAGGAGATAATGAGCCTTTCGCGGCCGCATTTGATTAAAGTCGAGCAGCCTCCCGAAATCAAAGCCTGACCGATCTATTTCACACTAAATGTATCCTGTCATTTTTTCTAATTTCTTATTGAAAGAAACTTAGATTTCTGTACAAATATTTCTTCAAACAATTTCATCATGCCTTTCATTCCACTGGAAGAACACCTGCCTGGTATAACAGGCCTTTTGGAATATCGCCAGGACACGGCCAAGCCTATACGAGAATTGACGCATTTTTTATTAAGAGGCCCCTCATCTCTTAGTGAGGGCGAACGTGAGTTAATTGCGACATTGGTTTCATATCGCAATGAATGCAAATTCTGCACGGCCGCTCATACGGCTACTGCTGACAGGTTACTCGGTGAGCCACTTACGACATCGGAAATGAAATACAATTTGGAGACCGCTGCGATGAGTGAAAAAATGAGAGCACTGTTGCAAATTGCTGCCCGTGTGCAAATAAGTGGCAAAGAAGTTACTGATGAATTGATTAAAAAGGCCAGAGAGGAGGGAGCGACAGATGTCGAGATTCATGACACCGTTCTTATTGCCGCATTGTTTTGCCTTTACAATCGCTATGTTGATGGGCTGGCAACAGTGGCGCCTGCTCAACCTGAATTCTATACATGTCTGGCTGAAAGACTGACAAATCATGGCTATATAAGATTGCCTCAGGGTTATGATCATTTGAAAAAGAAATAATTGTCTATTCTTATGTCTCAATCACTATCGACTTTATATGTCAATAAACCAGGGGCTCTAAAAGAGATGAGCGCCTCCGGCTATGCAATCATATTCTCAGTCTCTTTCATCAGCAGTCTTTTTGGAGGTGTTACATCAACCCTGATGTCTGTTTATCTTCCGATAGCAGTGAAAGATTTGCTTGGAAACGTATCTACGTCAAGGCTAAACGAAGTCGGTGCTTATATTAATGCTGTGTTCATTTTTGGATGGACATTTGGGGGTTTTATTTGGGGTTTAATCAGCGATAGACTAGGGAGAGCTAAATCAGTTACTCTTTCAACGGCCTGCTTTGGTCTCTTCACTTTGCTGACTGCTTTTGCACCCAACTGGTTCATAGCATCAGTTTGTCGATTCCTTTCTGGTTTTGGAGTTGGTGGCGTACTGGTAACTACAACAATTCTTATGTCTGAAGCCTGGTCAGAAAAGAAAAGGGCTGTCATGCTTGGATTCCTCTCCATATCCATTCCAGTCGGGATTTTTTCGGCTGGTTTAATTAATTACTTTTTGCCTCAATGGAGACAGGCCTTTGCAGTGGGTCTTGTGCCGATAATTCTTTCGGTGATTTCAATATTTATTTTACCTGAGTCAGCAAAATGGAAATCGAATAAGAATTCACCTACCCGAAAAGAGATTGGCGAGGATCGCCTTTTTGCCAGCTCGAATACAAAAAATCTGGTCACTGGTTCGCTGATTTTTGGAACGATGTTAATTGGTATGTGGGCTATCTTTTCATGGCTTCCCACCTGGGTTCAAAGCTTTAGTTCCGAGGATGCACAACACCAACGAGGATTGAGCATGATGCTTTTGGGTGCCGGAGGCCTAACGGGAGGATTCATATCCGGTTGGATTGTAAATGCAATTGGCCTTAGAAGGACCATGCTAATTTGTTTTGCTGTTTGCCTGATCATGTCATTCCTGTTATTCAAATTGAATCATTCATTTTCAGTAGCAGCATACATTGAAATTGCCATTCTTGCCTTGTTCTTTGGTATTAGTCAGGGAGTGCTTTCAGTTTACATTCCCGGATTATTTCCAACCAGGTCTCGCGCAGCTGCAACCGGCTTTTGCTTCAATCTAGGTCGTTTGTTTACGGGGACGGCAGTTTTTTTTGTTGGCGCCTTAGTTACTTTCCTGGGCGGCTACGGGAATGCAATATTTATTTTCTCATTAACTTTTCTGGTGGGATTTGTGGTCACGTATTTCAAAAATGAAAGTGCTACATCCGTCATTGATAAAGAAAACTAAAAAAGATTATGGCATTTATTAAAGTTCCAGAGGGAGTTCCGGGCATCAGAAGTCTGGTGATGTTCAGGCCTGAGACGGGCCAATATTTGTATGAATTGGCTCAAATCCTCCTGCGGGGTGAGTCTCCTATCAGCGAAGCCGATCGTGAGCTGATTGCTGCATATGTATCATCCCGGAACAACTGTATGTTTTGCATGAATAGCCATGCAGCGGCTGCACGGTGCCTGTTTGGGGATCGTAAAACTTTGGTTGATGAAGTCCTAGTGGACATGGATCACTCATCCGTGAGCGAAAAGATGAAGGCCTTGCTACATATTGCGGGCAAGGTGCAAATACTCGGGAAAGAAGTAAAAGAGGATGACATAAAGAGGGCTCGTGATTTAGGAGCCAACAATCGGGAAATTCACGATACTGTTTTGATTGCAGCCACTTTTTCCATGTTCAATCGCTATGTGGACGGACTAGGAAGTTGGACTCCTACGGATCCTGCAGCGTATGAAGAAATGGGTAAAAGAATGGCTCAGAAAGGATATGTATTACCACAAGCAATAAAATAAATTATCTATGGCATATATTGAATTACCAGAGGGGCTACCTGGCATTAGAGGCCCAATGGCCTATAGTCCGGCTACTGCCAAACCACTAAATGCATTAGCAGAAATTTTGCTTCGTGATGACAACAATACCTTGTCGCGCGGAGAGCGTGAATTAATTGGAACCTATGTTTCCTCATTGAATGATTGTTTTTTTTGCCAAAATGTGCATGGGGCTTTGGCTGGTCATTATCTCGCTTGCGACATACCCGCTATTGATGCGATAAAATCAGATTACAAATCGGCACCTATTTCAGACAAACTAAAATCTCTTTTGGCAATCGCGGCAAGCGTTCAAAGAAGTGGCAAACATGTCACAAAGGGTCGAATAGATTTTGCCCGAACAAAAGGTGCGACAGACAAAGAAATTCATGATACGGTACTTATTGCTGCTGCTTTTTGCATGTACAATCGGTACGTTGATGGACTCGCAACCTGGGCACCCGAAGACAGGCAGTTTTATGTGAACCGAGCCCCCCGACGAGCCGCCGAAGGATATGTCGATTTTGATTTGTACAAATGATGCTTAGTTATTGAATGACTATGCAAAACAAATGAATTTCAATTTGCTTTCCTCTGAAACCAGAAGACTTAAATACAAACTTTTCACTTAAAAAAAATTGTATGAAAATTCAAACAGAACCTATTGGTAGCATTCCCCGCCCGATTGAATTGCAATTGGGAATGAAAGCATTTGCTGCAGGTCAATTGAATGAAAAGGATCTTCAGCAACTATTTGATGCCGCTCTTGTCGACACAATTAAAAGATTTGAAGAGACGGGATCACCTGTTATTACAGATGGAGAGCAGACAAAACCAAGTTTTGCTACTTATCCCATCGCAGGCTTAAAAAATCTGGCTGCAGGCGGCGTCGAGATACCGTTTGCCGATGGTCATACCCGGCAACTTCCAAAATTAACGGCTGGTCCTTTCCGTTACCAGGTGCATGCTGATAGTTACGTGAAAAAGGCCAAACAACTCAGTCACCTGCCAGTCAAGCAAGCTGTCATATCCGCTTCAGCACTTAGCTTACTTTATCCCCAAGCGGAAATTGAAGGTTATCCCAGGAAACAATTTATAGAAGATCTGATCAATGAGGCTGAAGTCGACATCAGGCGAAGCCTGGAAGCCGGCGCTTATAAAGTGCAAGTGGATTTTACTGAAGCGAGACTTTCTTTGAAATTGGATCCGAGCGGGGGATTACTAAAATCATTTATTGACTTGAATAACCAGGTGCTAAGCCGGTTTACTGAAGAGGAAAGGAAAAGAATAGGCGTACACTCATGCCCGGGAGGCGATCATGATTCTACTCATAGTGCAGATGTTTCTTACAAAGACCTCTTGCCACTTCTCTTTCAACTGAAGGCCGGAAACTTTTATCTTGAATTTGCAGGTGAGAAGGATAAGAATTCGGTTTTGCAGGCCATTAAAGAAAACATCAGACCCGGGCAGCACATATTCCTTGGCGTTATTAACGTCCTTGATCCAAGGATCGAAAGGCCCGAAGAAGTGAAAGAAACTTTTTTGGAAGCTGCTGGGCAAATCCCTCTCGATCAACTTGGCACAACCGACGATTGCGGGTTTTCTCCATTCGCCGATGATACCTCAACAAGCAGGGAAATAGCATTTGCAAAGATCAGATCGAGAATTGAAGGAACCCGCCTGGCAGAAATGGCATTGGACAAAACTACAGTGTTTGTCTAAGGCGCTTAAAAAATGAATTTGATCGTGATGGAAAAACAATTTTTTGCTCCAATTAAGTAAAAATTTAAACCAGAAATCAATGCCACACATTCAACTTAACAATGATTTGCCAGGTATCAGAGGACTAATGGCATTCAATCCCCAGACGGCCGGACCCATGGGGGACCTGGCCAATGCACTTTTGCGCGAAACAGAAGGATTGAGCCCGGCCGAACGTGAATTGATCGCGACTTATGTTTCTTATTTGAATGACTGCTTTTATTGTCATCATTCTCATGGTGAAATTGCATGTTATTATTTTAACGGAGATCGGGATTTGGTTGATCAGGTCAGGAAAGACTATCAACATGCACCTATTTCAGCCAAGTTGAAATCATTGCTGCAAATTGCTGGCAAAGTGCAACAGGGTGGGAAGAAAGTGACGCCTGAAGACATAGAATTTGCTCGCAAAGAAGGGGCAACTGATAAAGACATACATGACACTGTGTTGATTGCTGCGTCATTTTGCATGTTTAATCGCTATGTTGATGGACTTGCAGCTAACACGCCTGCAGATTTATCAACTTATCCGCCAAGAGCCCGGCAGATTGCAGAAAAAGGTTATGGCAATCATATTTTTACTACGAGTCAACCGGTTTCGGAAAAAGTGTAACAATTCGATTGCGTAAACAAAACAGAAAAGTCGCATCAAGAACAAACAAAGTAGATTCATGAGTTCTGCTTTTATCCATTAAAATGAAAAAGGCGATTAGTATTTTACTTATACTCGTTCTTTTTTTCACCTGGTTTGGATACCGGATGATAGGCGCATTCCTTGATCACAGCGCAAATGCTAAATTTCAAGCCGCATTGGATGAAAACAAGTACGAATGCGATAAACTGATGTCATTTAAAGTGCCCACAACTTCCGATGGTTATTACAACAATTCAAATGAATATGAAAAAGCAATCGGGCAATTTGAATTCAACGGAATCGTATATTCTATAGTAAAGAAAAGGATCTTCCAAGATTCCATTGAAATTCTATGTATCCCTAATCTGACAACGATGAATGGAAGGATGCTAGCGAATGACTTGTTCAAACTAATAAATGACTTGCAACAGGATGGGCGCGAAAAAAAAGGGAGTTCGCCAGTATTCAAAAATCTCTTGGTGGAATATTTGACGTCAGATCTGTCATCGATTGAATCAACCTGATATTGTCCTCGACAAAAACCCATTATTTGTTTAGTATTTAGATATTCTTTCGTCTTTTCCTCCACTATTGAAAACCCACCGGAGTCAGATTCTTGCTAACAAGGCTACAGTTGGCATAATCTGCCGTATTTCCACAGAACAGATGGCAAGTGCGTCCATCGAAAACCAAAACTCTTAAAAATGAGAAATTTATTGCTCTATATGGCAATACTTATAGGTGTTGCTTCTCCTCAATGGCTTGTTGCCCAAGAAAAAACCATTACCGGAAGAATTGTCGATGCTAATGGTAACCCCGTTGCTGCGACATCAATATTTGTAGTACAGACTTCCCATGGAACTACAACAGACGCAGAAGGAAGGTTTAAGATAAATGTTCCTGCAAATGCGACCCTGACAATCACTGCGACAGGATTCAAATCACAAACTATAAAGGTTACGGAAAATTTGAATGATGTTCAAGTGAAGCTGGAAGAAGATGTGACCAAACTAGATGAAATCGTTGTGACCGGACTCGCAACATCCGTTAAACGAAGAAATTTGGCTAACTCGGTGGCCACTATTTCTGCAAAGGAATTAAATGGCATTGCACCGCCACAAACTTTCGATGCTGCATTAGAAGGAAAAATTCCCGGAGCTTACACAAACATGAATACTGGCGCTCCCGGTGGAGGGATGTCTGTGAAATTGAGAGGAGTTACCTCAGTTTATGGCACCACACAGCCTCTTTATGTTGTTGACGGCGTGTTCATGGACAATTCAACTACATCTGCAGGATTGAATTTTGTAACAAATGCGCAGGGAGGAGGAAGCATCACTTCCAATCAGGATAACCCTTCCAATCGCATATCTGATCTGCGGCCAGAAGATGTGGAGAATATAGAAATCTTGAAAGGAGCGTCCGCTGCTGCAATCTATGGTTCAAAAGCAGCAGCAGGAGTTGTGATCATCACAACTAAAAGAGGCAAGCAGGGAAGAACCAAAATTTCTATATCCCAGGATTTGGGATTTGTTAAGGCGAGAAAGCTGATTGGAGTCCGCACTTTCACGGCAGATAGGGCCGCAAGTTTAGGTGGCACTGACACGGCTCTCAGTGCCGCACTGCGGGATCAATTTCTTCAGGCAGAAGCTGCGGGACATATTTACGATTATGAAAAAGAAATTTATGGCAACACCGGATTTGCAAGAAATACCGTGTTAAGCATAAATGGTGGCACAGATAAAACAGATTTTTATTTTTCAGCTGCCCAAAAAGATGAGCAGGGAATTGTAAAGAACACGGGATTCAGAAATACGAGTCTTCGTTTAAATGTGGATCATAAAATCAATGACAACATCAAAATCGGTGTGAGCACTAACTACATCAATGGTTCAAATGACAGGGGATTAACAGGAAATGATAATGCGGGCGTAACTTTTGGCATTGCTTTAGCCTTCACGCCCAGCTTTGCAGAACTGCATCCTGATTCAAAAGGAAATTTTCCAAACAATCCTTTTTCAGCCTCCAATCCATTGCAGACTATAGCGCTGATGAGAAACAATGAATCAATCAATCGCTTTCTGACAGGAATAAATATCGACGCAATTTTACATAGAAGCAGAACCAGTCTAACCCGTTTTGTGGCAAGAGGCGGATTTGATTTTTATCATCTCGCAACCGATGCGCAATTCCCCGCAGCTTTGCAATTCCAAACCGTCAACAAAGGAACTTCATTGCAAGGATCGACTCAAAATCTTAATACCAACTTTATTCTTTCCTTGGTCAATACCCTCAACCCCAACGAGAAATTGTCGCTGATTACTTCCGCAGGGATTACCCAGGAGACCGGAGATTATGATAACCTGCTAAACGTTGCTACCCAGGTAATCGCGGGACAGTCAAATGTGAACCAGGCTGGCGCGCTAACAGCAACCCAATTCAGGGCAAAATTTCAAAACAGCGGTTTCTTTGCTCAGGAAGAAGCAACTCTCATCGATGCCATTACTCTGACGGGTGGTATTCGCTTTGACAGGTCAAGCAACAACGGTGATGCGGGTAAATATTATGCATATCCGAAAGCCGGTTTATCATGGAACCTGAGCAAAATGGATTTTTGGAAAAGCAATCTTATCGATAACCTGAAATTGAGAGCCGCTTACGGCCAGGCAAGCAACGTGCCTGCCTATGGAAGCAAATTCACGTCCATGGTTGTATCTAATATGGCGGGTTATCCAGGTTCGATTGTAGACGTTCAGCAGGGAGAACCGGGAATCAAGCCGGAAAGACAAACCGAATTGGAAGCCGGTTTCGATGTGAGCCTTTTGAATGGAAGATTGGGTTTCGAGTTTACTTACTATCGAAAATATATATACGATTTCTTGATGCAAAACAACCTTCAACCTTCTTCCGGATTTACGACACAATGGCTAAACGCGGGCGATTTGAGAAACCAGGGTGTTGAAATCGGATTGAATGCACAGCCGGTTTCTACAAGAAAAATCAGGTGGAACACCTCCGTTAATTTTTGGCTTAACAGGTCGCTCGTTACAAGATTGACAATCCCACCTGTCCCTCAGGGTGCTTTTGGATTGGTTATTGGCGCATTCCAGATTGAACAGGGAAAATCAGCTACGCAGATACTTGGCATTGGAGGACCCGGAGGAAGCATCGCAACATGGGGTGATCAGGAACCGAGGTTTCAGATGAACACATATAATGAGATTACCTTCTTCAACAAATTGAGTCTACGCTTTCTAATCCATTGGAAAAAGGGTGGAGACAATATTAATCTAACAAATCTCCAATCTGACTTTGGGCAAACCAGTGTGGACTTCGATAAGGTCACCAATAAGCAGGGCATTCCTGACGGATATTACAGACTCTCACAGATTGGGGTAACGGCACAACAATTTGTTCAGGATGCCAGTTACCTGAGGTTCCGCGAAATTGGATTGTATTATTCCTTTACCAAGTTGCCGGTTCGTTATGTTACGGGTCTTCGCTTGGGCGTTTCGTTGAATAATTATTTTACGATTACGAAGTATAAAAGTTATGATCCTGAGGTGTCCAATTTTGGAACTGGATTTTCAACCGGTGTGGATGTAGATCCATATCCCGCAACTAAACGTGCTGACTTCCACATTACCATTGATTTCTAAAATCAAAAGAATTTTTGTATGAAAAGAACATTAGACTTATATATTATTTTTCTGATCTCTCTTTCCTTCACTTTCACTGCATGCAAGAAGGAATATGGAAATCTAAATAATCCAACGGTAGAAGATTTCCTGCTAAATGCTTCGAGAGATCAATTAAATAACCTTGTCATCGGCACCGCGTCCGGCATGCGTAACAATCTTGGATTGTATCTTGACAATGTAGGCGTCATAGGCAGGGAAATATACCGGTTTTCAGGCGCTGAGCCCAGGTATACAACCGACCTACTTGGTGCGGGGAGTTCTACGTTAGGTAACAACAATTTCTACATAACAAATCCCTGGGCTGCCCGGTATCGCGTAGTCAAAAATTGCAATACTCTTATCGAGTCTGCCACAGGTTCCAGCTCTATATCTGCAGCCGAAAAAAGTGGTTATATTGGATTTGCGAGAACGATAAAGGCATATCAGCTGCTACTTAATCTTAACCTGACGGATTCCAACGGGATTCGCGTAGATGTTGCAGATCCTGCTAAACTGGGATCGATTGTTGATTTGAATACTGCTCTGACAGATATTTCAAATTTACTTGATTCAGCAAAAACCGATTTCGCCGGCGCAACAGTTTCATTTCCTCTTCCTGGCTTTGACGGATTTAACGATGCTGCGGGACTGCTTGAATTTAATAGAGCACTTGCAGCGCGCGTCGCCATTTACCGCCAGCAATGGTCTGATGCGCTTACAGATCTGAACGAATCCTTTTTTGACCTGAATGGGGATTTTTATATTGGCCTAAGTCATGTGTTCGGAACAGGATCCGGTGATCAACTGAATCCGGCATTTTTCCCACAAAACCAGAATGGAGAAGTCAGGCTTGCCCATCCGTCTTTTGCGGCAGACATTGAAGCAAATGACGACAGAATCGGAAAAGCAACCTTGCGGAATGCACCTGCTTCTAACTCTGGCCTCTCAAGCAACCGGGATGTTTGGGTCTATACGTCCAGCACAGCACCCATTTATATCATTCGGAACGAAGAGCTGATTTTGATTTATGCAGAAGCTAAAATTCAAACGAATCAATTGCCCGATGCTGTCGCTGCGCTTAACAGGATAAGAGTTTCTCACAACCTGGCGCCATATGGCGGCGCGGTGACGCAAAATGCGCTCATCACAGAAATGCTCAATCAAAGGAGATATTCTTTGTTTGCGGAAGGACATCGATGGATTGATATGCGGAGGTACAATTTGTTAAGTCAGCTTCCTATTGACAGGCCCGAGGATGATGTTTGGACAGAATTCCCATTACCTCTCACAGAACAATAATACAAAATCGAACCTCCCCATGAGGGGAGGTTCTTGTAATTGAAGAAGGAAAGAAATACATTTAATCATGAAAATTTTAACGCTAATCATCGGGTTGATTCTATTGTTTGCTGTGGAGATCCTGCGCGTTTATTTTATTATGCCCTTTCCAGGAAGCCAACATAACAACACCATTGGCATAGCATACTGGCTTAACAACAACATCAGATGGATTAGAATCCTTTTGATTCTGATTATTTCATATCCAGTGATATCCATCTTGCAGAACGCGCGAATATGGAAAAAGATTCTTCTTGGTCTTGTGCTGATTTTTTACGGCGTAGCCTTCTATTTCTTTCAATTTCGTTTCCAGGCCGACAAGATATTTTATCAACCCCATAACAAGAATTTTGCTGATGCAAAGGATAATAAAATTCCAACTGACAAACTTATTATCGGCGTAACGGTGAATGGCGAGGCTAAAGCATATCCCATCCAGTTAATAGGGTATCATCACCAGGTGCGTGACTCTATCGGTCATACACCAGTTATGATTACCTATTGTACTGTTTGCAGAACAGGCAGGGCATTTAGTCCATATGTCAATAATAAATTGGAAAACTTTCGGCTGGTGGGTATGGATCATTTCAATGCCATGTTCGAAGATGCCTCTACCAAAAGCTGGTGGCGACAAGTGTCAGGGGAAGCTATTGCAGGACCACTCGTTGGCGCAAGACTCAGGGAAATGCCATCTTCACAAATGACGCTGGCATCCTGGCTCAGTCAATACCCTTCCTCATTGATCTTGCAAAGAGATACGCTATTCAACCAGGATTATGATGATCTGGCGGATTTCGACAAAGGCACAATAAAAGGAGGCCTGGAGAAAAGAGACTCTGCATCCTGGAAATTTAAATCATGGATCGTCGGGGTTGATAACCACAAGGCAGCACGTGCGTACGATTGGAATGAATTAGTCAGCAAGGGGATCATTGAAGACTCATTACCCGGCCTGCCTTTACTGATTATGCTTGAAAAAGACACAGCTTCTTTTCACGTATGGAGTCGGGACGTAAAAGGATTCCATTTGCAATTCGTAAAAAATAGTTCGAATGCAAATCTTTTCAGCGACAGGAACACAGAGTCAAAATGGAACATGGCTGGCCTTTGTGTAGAAGGACCATTAAAAGGAGAGCAATTAATTCCTATTCAGGCTTCCCAGGAGTTCTGGCATTCATGGAGAACTTTTCATTCAGCAACTTCTCAATTCAAAGAATAATAGGCAGGCAAAAATCAATTTCACTCAAATGCGCAGAGAGAGCTGCACCCTCCCAAGCGAAGCGCCTCGGTATTTCATATGCGCGCATAGACATGAAATATCGCCATCTTTTTCAAGTTTGTTGAAAAAGAAGGTAAATATTTCTGGATAAAATTTTACCATAGTTTTATCAGAACGCTGATTATTTTCAATCATCGCGAGGTTCTTCGCTGCGCTTCGCTCAGAATGGCACCCTGATTTTGGGAATCGCTAGACAATATTCAGGCAGTGGGTTTTCGATATACGCATTCTGATTACCTAGTCGCCCAACGATCTTTGGTTTCCTTAATCATTTGTCTTATCTTACCCTCAGGAAATTACCAAACTACTGTGAAACGAATTGCTATTGCACTAAAGCTCAGAAAGCCTACTCATTTATTTTCTTTAAACCTTCCTCCTTACGTTAAACGAATAATCTTTTACACGGTTCTTATCCTTTTGTTTGCTGCAGAAATATTTCGCATCTATTTTTTAATGCCTTATCCAGGCAGCCAGGTTCATGATACCGTCTCCTATGTTTACTTGCTCAATCAATCTATTGTTTGGATACGCGTACTTGGATTACTGCTTTTATGTGCTGCTATCGTGATTGCTTTTAGAAATGGCAATACCTGGAAAAAGATATTCTTTCCTATTGTGCTTGTCGGATACGCAGTGGTATTTTTTTATTTCAACTTCCGTTTGCCGGCAGATAAAATATTTCACCAGCCTGTTAATAAAGCTTTCACCGTTGCAACGAGTTCGGATATGGAAAGATCAAAACTCATTATCGGAGTGGTAATTGAAGGCAAGGCAAAAGCATATCCGATACAGCTCATTGGCTATCATCACCAGGTGATGGATACAATTGGCAAGACACCAGTGATGGTAACCTACTGCACTGTTTGCAGATCTGCTCGGGTATACAGTCCCGTTGTAAACGGGCGACCCGAAACCTTCCGTCTTGTCGGCATGGATCATTACAATGCAGTATTCGAAGACGCTACGACTAAAAGCTGGTGGCAACAGGCCACGGGAACCGCCATCACAGGCCCACTGAAAGGATATTCTTTGAAAGAATTTCCTTCCACACAAGTAACGTTGGACTCCTGGCTAAGGCTCTACCCGAATTCACTTGTAATGGATCCTGATAAGTTATTCATGGAAAATTATTTCAAGCTCGAGGATTATGATAAGGGACTCATGAGAAGCAGCCTGGTAAGAAGAGATACGGGGTCATGGCAGCCTAAGTCGTGGATCGTGGGAGTGACAAATGATTATTCTTCCAAAGCGTACGATTGGAATGACCTGTTGCGAAAAAGAATTATCCAGGATTCCGTAGACGAATTACCGGTCATTTTAATGATAGAACGCGACTCGGCATCTTTTCATGTCTATGATCGGCGCGTAAATGATTCTGTGCTTAGTTTTCAGGTCGCAGACAATAAAGATTTGCTTGTTGATAAAAACACCGATTCAAAATGGAATATGGATGGCGTATGTGTCGAAGGAAAATTGAAAGGGAAAACACTGCTCACCGTACAATCATACAATGAGTTCTGGCATTCATGGCAGAGGTTTCAAAAGCACCCAAGGATCTATATCTATCCGCATTAAAATAAAAAACCGGGATATCTCCCGGTCTTTCTAAGTGATATTTTTATTAATCCCAACCGGTTGTATCCACTGGTTTCCCATCTTTATCGGTAATCTGGCCATCTTTGTCGATCATCATTCCTTCTTCCAGTTTTCTCGTCTTATTACCCTTTGATACTTGGCCATCAACAGTAACCTTGCGGCCATTGGAGCATGTAACTGCAGAATCTAAGGCCACCCATGCATTATTTCTTACAACCATCATTTTTCCGCCTCGTAATGTCATCAGTCCATCCTTTAAAGCTGGCTTAGCGGCGGCGGAAGAAGTATCGGTTGTGGCAGGCCGTGATGCAGCCGAAGTGTCTGTGGAATTGGACTGGGAGCCGCTGTTGTTACAACCAAATGTAAATCCTGCAATAGCTATTAGCAACAATAGTTTTTTCATAACTTGTGTTTTAGGTTTAAATGTAGCCAAATCTACATATTTTATTCAAAATGAAGGACCGGTCGTTTATTGTAATCTTCTTTTCATGCTTACTTTTTGTTTCATGTACCCGGGACAAGAGACTATTCCAATTCATCGCTTCTGATCATTCCAATATACATTTCAACAACAAGATCACCGAGAACGATAGCATCAATCCATTTGACCTACCCAATATGTATAATGGAGGCGGCGTGGGTGTCGGTGATTTCAATAATGACGGACTCCAGGATATTTATTTTACTGGTAACCAGGTTCCCTGCAAACTCTATCTCAATAAGGGAAATTTCAAATTTGAAGATATTACAGATGTTGCGGGAGTGAACGGGGGTGGCAGATGGTGTCGGGGAGTTTCAGTTATTGATATCAATAATGATGGTCTGCTGGATATTTATGTCTGCAATACCATTGCAAGCGAAGGCAGGAACAGGCAGAATCTTTTATACATAAATCAGGGCACGAATGGTAATGGAACTCCCATTTTTAAAGAAATGGCGGAAGAATACGGACTAAACGATACTTCCTATTCCACCATGGCTTATTTTTTTGATTATGATAATGATGGAGACCTCGACGTATATATCGCAGTCAATGAAATGGAAGATGATAAAAATCCTTCAGTCTACCGCCCTAAAATAAAGGATGGTTCTTCCCCAAGCACCGGGCTTCTTTATCGTAATGACTGGAACGCGAAACTCAAACATCCCGTCTTTACAAATGTTTCAAGAGAAGCCGGCATCACCATCGAAGGCTATAGCCATAGTGCAACGATCGCCGATTTCAACCAGGACGGTTGGAAAGATATTTTCGTTGCCAATGATTTTCTTTCCAACGATATACTCTATATCAATAACCACGATGGCACTTTCAGTGACAGGGCCGCCGAATATTTCAAGCATACTTCGGCAAATGGAATGGGACAGGATGTCATTGACATCAATAATGACGGACTCGCTGATGTGGTGGAAATGGACATGGATCCGGAAGACAATTACCGCAAAAAAATGTTAATGCCCGGATATAATTACCAGAATTATATCAACAATGATTCCTTCGGCTATCAATACCAGTATGTCCGTAACACGCTCCAGCTGAATATGGGCCCGAGAATTGGAAAAAATGATTCACTCGGTGATCCTATTTTTGGTGATATCGGGTATTTCGCCGGTATTTCTTCAACCGACTGGAGTTGGGCACCGCTGGTTTGTGATTTTGACAATGATGGATTGCGGGATATTATCATCACCAATGGTTATCCGAAAGATATTACCGACCATGATTTTATTGCTTTCCGCCAAAAATCATTTGTCTATGCATCAAAAAAGGAGGTATTGAGCAAGATACCACAGGCAAAACTGAAACATTATGCCTTCCATAATAACAATGGCACAAAATTCAGTGATGTCTCCGATGATTGGGGTCTTTCAACGGCTTCTTTTGCTAACGGTGCCGCATATGCCGACCTTGATAATGATGGCAAACTTGACCTGGTGATCAGTAATATCAATGATGAAGCATTTGTTTATATGAATAATTCCGATGATCATTCAAATTATCTCACTGTAAAATTGATCGGCGATTCACTAAACCGAAATGGTTTAGGGGCATGGATCGAAGTTTGTTATGAGGGAAAGCAGCAAGTCTATGAGCAGTCCCCTTACCGGGGCTATCTTTCCACCATGCAGATCGATCCCCATTTCGGTCTTGGCGCTGCTTCGAAGATCGACTCGTTGATTGTGAAATGGCCCGATGGAAAAAAGCAGGTTCTATCGAATCTTCAGGTTAATCAGTTAGTGAAAGTTGATCACAAAAACGCAAATGAATCTTATAAATGGGATAATCACCTGACTGCTAGTCATGCATTATTCAATCCGGTCGAGGATTCCTCGAAAATATTTTATCAGCACAAGCAAACCGATATAATCGATTTCAACACACAGCTTTTATTACCGCATAAATTTTCCGAGTATGGGCCAGCAATGGCAGTTGGTGATATTAATGGTGACGGCTTCGACGATATTGTCATCGGCGGAGCAGGAACTAGGCGGACTACATTTTTATTGCAACAAAAAGATGGAGCTTTTATCCATAAACAAAACCTTCCAGGCCAGGAGAAAAAGGACTGGGATGATATGGGCATCACTCTCTTTGACGCGGATAATGATGGTGATCTTGATCTTTATGTAGCAAGTGGTGGTTACGGAAAAACTCCAAACAGCTCAGCTTATCAGGACAAACTTTATGTCAATGATGGTAAAGGAAATTTCACACTTGATACGAGCGCGGTCCCGAAAAATTTGATCAGTAAATCCTGCGTGCGTGCGATCGATTATGATCATGATGGCGATTTAGATCTTTTTGTTGCCGGTCGGGTGGCTCCATGGAATTATCCTCAGGCTGTTTCCTGTGCCATCTATCGCAACGACACGAAGAATGGCAAAGTAAAATTTACCGATGTCACAGCAAGCATTGCGAAACCTTTGCTGAATATCGGGATGGTGTGTGACGCCATCTGGACGGATTTTGATAATGATGGTTGGCCAGATCTTATTCTGGCAGGAGAATGGATGCCGATAACATTTTTAAGAAACGATCATGGGCAGTTTATAGAGACAACTGCTTCATCAGGGATCGCCAATCAAATCGGCTGGTGGAACAGCATTACCTCTGGAGATTTCGACAATGATGGCGATATCGATTATGTGGTCAGCAATCTCGGCGAGAATTCTTTTTATAAGGCAAGCGACAAATACCCGGTGTCCGTTTATGCAAAAGATTTTTATAACCAGGGGATCACACAATGCATGATCACATCCTATTTGAAAGACAGGCAGGGTGGCCAAAAGAAAGAATTTTCCTCCGAATCGCGTGATAATCTTATATCACAGTTGCCCTTTCTCAAAAAAAGATTTCTGACCTATCAAAAATTCGCTGAAACGACATTTGACAAATTATTTACCCCGCAAGAACTCAAAAACTCAGTAAAATACTCCGCAAACAATTTTAAAAGCTGCCTGATAAGAAATAATGGTAATGGTAGTTTTTCAATGGAACCGCTCTGCGATGTTGCGCAGTATTCTGCAATCAATGGAATGATCACTGACGATTTTGATGGTGATGGCAATCTCGATATCTGCATGAACACTAATGATTATGGAACTGTGCCTTCATTGGGAAGATACGACGCATTGGATGGACTGGTATTGAGAGGTGACGGGAAAGGAAATTTCACGCCGATGACCATTGCGCAAAGCGGAATTTTTATTCCCGGGAATGGCAAGGCGCTAGTGAAGCTTAGAAGCAGTGACGGAAAATATCTCATAGCTGCTAGTCAGAACAGAGGTCCCTTAAAGGTTTTTGAGTTGAATAAGGAATTCCATTATGTAATGCTGAATGAAGGTGATGTCAGCGCCATGCTCACGTATAAAGATGGTAGAAAACAAAAACGCGAAACGGGTTATGGAAATTCTTTTTTATCTCAGTCCGCAAGATTTTTGACAGTTAATGATTCTGTTTCTTCGATTGAAATCACCAACAGCAAAGGAGGTGTCAGGAAGATCACTCTATAATTCTAAGGAATTTGCAGGCCTTGATTATGTGGTTTTCTACGATTTTGAAAAATGGTTGTTAAGCCTTGTTGCTTTCGTTATCAAAAAGTAAAATTTATTAAAGATGACATCATTATATTTTTCAGTTACAAATAAGATACAAATGCTCTTCAAATACTCAATTTTCCAGTACACAACGCAGTTAGCCGCGGGTCCAGTTCAGGCCCAGTTAGATTTCGTATAACGGCAACAGCTATTTCCGCGAATTACGTACGACTGCAAGAAACAATTTTGAAAGACTGCCGCTTTAGGTGACTAAAAATGAGGGCCGACAATTGTCGACCCTCGCTAGCTAAGGACTAGGACAGGATTTTATGATTTGCCTTTCGAAAAATATTGTTTAGTTCGTTATGAGTATCGCAAAGAAATAAAGTCTTCAAGACTTCACGAAATGGCCCTCCAAAATATGCACAATACAGCCTTCAATTATTTGTCATCGCTTGGACTGCCAGCATAACTCTAAATTCACTTGGTTCTACAGCGTGCTTCTTCCTGTTTTAGCACAAATTGAGTTGTTTTCGACTTCTGAGATTATAACTCAATCCTTACAAAACCTTTTGATGCCTCCTGATGCATTAGGCTAAATAAACCTGTTGACAATATTTTCAAGGTATTCCTGCTTACCGCTTCTCGGCAAAGGTTCACCAGCCTCAATTGCGTAGGCACGCAAGTCTTCCAAAGAAAGTTTGCCCTGTTCAAACGCTTTTCCTTTATCAGTATCGAAGGAGGCATAACGCTCCTTACGAAATTTTCTAAAATCTGATTTATTAAGGATGGCGTCCGCTGTAATAAGCGCTCTTGCGAACGTATCCATGCCTCCAATGTGTGCGTGGAAAATATCAGAAGCATCAGTAGATGAACGACGGATCTTAGCATCGAAGTTTATACCACCTCCTTGCAATCCACCTGCCTCCAACAACACTAGCATGGCTTCGGTAAGTTCATTCAGGTTGTTAGGGAACTGATCAGTGTCCCAGCCATTCTGATAATCACCTCGGTTGGCATCTAATGAACCAAGCAAGCCTGCATCCGCGGCAACTTGGATTTCGTGTTGAAATGTATGACCTGCCAGCGTTGCATGATTCACTTCTATATTGATTTTAAAATCATCCAATAAATCCCATTGACGTAAAAAACCAATTACTGTTTCGCAATCGTAGTCGTATTGATGTTTTGTTGGCTCCATTGGCTTTGGTTCAATTAAATAAATGCCTTTGAAACCATTTCTTCTGCCATAATCTTTTGCCGAATGAAGGAAGCGGGCAAGATGTTCCTTTTCCCTTTTCATGTCAGTGTTTAGCAGAGTCATATAGCCTTCTCGACCGCCCCAAAAAACATATCCATCGCCATCCAATTCAATAGTTGCATCGATGGCTGCTTTAACCTGTGCAGCTGCATGTGCCAGAACATGAAAGTCCGGATTTGTAGAAGCACCATTCATATACCTTGGATTCGAAAATACATTGGCTGTGCCCCATAGTAGTTTTACCCCACTATCTTTCTGCTTTTGCTTTGCGTATTCCACGATCTCCTGCAAGCGCTTATCATTAGTAGTAACATCAGTAGTATAGTCGACTATATCGACATCATGGAAACAATAAAAAGGCAAGTTCAACTTCGTAATAAATTCAAATGCCGCGTCCATTTTGTCCTTCGCTCTTTGAATTGGGTCTGCTTTTTTATTCCATTCAAAGACATGGGTACCTGGTCCGAAGGGATCATTACCCTCATTGACAAATGAATGCCAGTAAGCGCATGCAAAACGAAGATGTTCTTTCAACGTCTTACCCGCAACGAGCCTGTTTTCATCATACCAGCGAAATGCAAACGGGTTATCGCTTTCAGGGCCTTCGTATTGAACCTGGTTTAAACCTTTAAAATATTCTTTGGGTCTTACAAGAACTTGCATAGTATTATTTCATTTTAATTTTTAATTGTGGTGCATATGAGCCATTCCTTTTTGCGAAATAAAATCAAGGTGAGCCAGTCGGTAGGTTGCCAATGTACCATCGCCTTCTTTGATTTTGATATTCGTGTCTATCGGAGGATTTTCAAACACCTGCACCTGACCAGTAACGGGCCAGGTTATTTCAATTTTTTCTATTGAAACTGCCTGCCCCAGGCCGATATGCTGACGCAAAGGATTTGATCCAAAACTTCCGCCCGAGTTCACATCCCTGTAGACAGATCGCTCAACATTATTTTCTTTAAACGTTACTTTTATTTTTGCGCCGATTGCTGCTCTATTAGAAACCGTTCCTGATAATGAAAGATTCACCCAGTGATTATGATTTTGTCCTGGATTTAAATAAAGAGAGCTCTCATAAGCATCTCCTACATAAGCCCCACCCATTTTAATATAGATATCTTCATTGCCGTCATTGTCAAGATCAGCAAAAGAAATACCGTGTCCTTTTTGCAAATTTCCTACGCGTGCAGAAGTCGTAACATCCAAAAAGCTTTTACCGTTAATATTTTTAAATAGCTTGTTTGGGATAGCCGATTTAAATGGTGGATTCCCTGTGCCAAGATAAAAATCCAGATATCCATCATTGTCGATGTCGCCAAAATTTGATCCCATCGCAAAAGCAATTTTATTCAGGCCCACTTTCGAGGACACTTCCTCAAACGTCCCGTCGTGGTTGTTTCTGAACAGAAAAACTTTGCCGGCATTGTTTACAGGCATCCCTGTTGCTTCGGCGCCTGCATAGTAGGCAAGTGATCCGGAAAATTCATAACCACATACAAGTATATCAAGCCAACCATCATTGTCATAATCCCAGAACCAGGTGGGAAAACTGCGGAACTTATTATTGGTTAGTCCTGCCTGCTGACTGACATCACTGAATTTTACGACGCCGTTCTTAACAGTTTCATTTTTCAACAATATTTTTTTCCCTGTTAATGTTGAAATGAAAATATCTGTTAGCCCATCGTTATTATAGTCGCCTGAAGTAACACCTTTTACAAAATCAGTTATTCCACAACCGGCTTTTGAAGCAATTTCTGTAAAAGTGCCATTCTTATTATTGATGTACAATTGGCAAGGGTTCAATTCACCACCGGGCTGCGTTTCATTTCCAATGAAGACGTCCAGCCAGCCGTCATTATTGAAATCTGCCCAAGTTGCTGTTTGGCTAGGGTGAAATGAAAGCAGTCCGCTTTCTTTTGTCACGTCCGTAAATGTCCCATCCCCGTTGTTCCTAAGTAGGGAATTGGGTATGTTACCAAACTTTCCTTTCCAACCGCCTCTCAAGACGAAAATATCTTTAAGTCCATCATTGTTATAATCTGTTTGCATTATATGCAAGCCCCCATTTAAATATCCTAAGCCTGAAGAGTCAGACAGATCTGTAAATGTTCCGTCGCCATTGTTCCGATAATAGCGCATCGGCTCTGTCAGCGACCAACTGCTAAGAACGATATCTGGATAACCATCATTATCGAAATCATCAACAATACTTCCACCCGCCTGGCTCCTATAACTCAGGCCAAGGTTTGCTGCCACATCAGTGAATGGTTTTACCGTGTGCATGCTGTCATCATTCTTTACTTTCATAAGAAATTGTGGCGGCACTTCCTGTGGGTATCCCCCGGTGGTCATATATGCGATATTCAACAGCCATTTTGATTCTAAATCACTGGGATCATCAATCAACAATGACTTATATATATCGATGGCCTTTTCTGATCCGGTTTTATCCATATGCACGCCGCCATTTGATATAGGATAAATGCACGATTCTGCATTGTGCATGTGAATGCAATTCATTCGTTCGCCCAATCTTATGTAGGCAATTGCCAAATCTTTCAAAGTCGCCTGCTTTTGCTCGATGTTTCCGCCCGGTATTTTATCAAGCAAAACATTGTAAGTCTCTATCGCCTTTTGTTCCTCTCCCAATTGCAAGAGTGCGTTTGCCTTCTTATTAAGTGCCTTCATTAGCATGCTTTCATCGGAAGAGCCATTTAATATTGAATCGCAGGATTTCACCATCGCCTCGGGGCAAAAAACATTGTCGGGGCTGTAGAAATTCTTTTCTGCTGCTTTTAAAAGATCAATCATGGCCTGATTTGGCAGCGTTTTGTGTTTGCAGGAAATAAAAAAAAGTGGCAACATGATAAGCAATAAAATGATCAGGGTGCGGCCTTCAGGTCGATGATGTTTCTTATCATCATACCTGGGGGGTTGTAATTCGATGTGCTTAGTCATAATCTCGCTTTAATAAAAATTTCTATGATCAAAATAAATATAATGCCATCATTTTTATTATCCTGGATCCTGGATTCTAAAGTACAATGATTATTGACCCAATGGTAAGCTTGCGCAATACCTTTTACCTATACAGAGGGAAAAAAATCAAAAAAATGGAGGCTTTGCCAGCCTCCATATTATTCAAAACTATACCTGCTCTACTTTATCAAAGGGTTGGCCGAAGTCTCGTTAGAAGGAATTGGGAAATTGGCCACCTGACCTGGTTTTGGATCAGCCCTGATTGATGGATAATAACCCTTAGCTCTCCAACGCAAAATATCAATATTATTCACTTCTTCGCCAGCCAACTCTACAGATCTTTCGTGCATCACAGCCGCTAATGCGTCGTTTTTTGTAGCTAATACGACAGGAGGCATATTTACGCTCGGCCGAGCGCGAACTTCATTGATGTAACTTGCAGCCTGGGCAGGACTTCCAATTTCGGCTTCGCATTCTGCCAGCATTAAAAGAACATCAGCATAGCGTATCATACGCATATTTATGCCATCTGGGTGAAAGCCATCATTAGTCCAGTCAAGCACCGAATATTTGCGAAAAACTCTTTTTTGCAACTTGCCATTATGGTTGCTTTGGGCCACGTTCATACCATTTTCCGTGAGTGGCGTACCGACTGCAGTACCCCCCATGGTCAAAATATTGTCACCTGATTCATAAAAAGTGAATTTGTATCTCGGATCATTGGGTTCAAATTCATTTAATAATTGATCAGAAGGTACTACATTTCCCCAAACTATACCATATTCCTGGCTGCGCATAACACTAACATCGGCAGTAGGGCCCTCACCGACGTATCCCCAATTGAAATTATCATCTCCCTTGTCTACAAAAGCCACTTCAAAAACCGACTCAGGATTGAATTCGTGCCCAAGTGTGAGTTGGTTAGTTCCAACCTTCACATCGCCATCGAAATTATCAGAAAAGTTAGGAACAAGACTATATTTACCGTACACCTGCAGTAAAGCTGCTTTTGCTGCTGCATAATCGCCTTTCTGCATTTGTACTCTTCCCAACAAGGCATTTGCCGCACCTTTTGTAGCTCTTCCTTGTTGTGAAGCAACATCCGGCAATTTTGATACAGCATCTGTCAGATCATTAATTATTGCTGTGTAAATATCAGCGACAGGTGATTGAGCTTTATAGCCGTTGGCAGAAGTAATGGGCTCAAGATAAAGAGGAACATCACCCCACATAGATGCCAGTTCAAAATATGCCCATGCCCTTAAAAACTCAGCTTCTCCGACAGTTATATCCCTTAGTGCGACATTGTCAGTAACCTTTGGAGCTTTAGAGATGACAAGGTTAGCCCTGTTGATCATTTGATAAGACCCATTCCATACATTGGTCATCACACCATTTGAAGGTGAAGGAGAAGGTTGTTTTAATAATTCGGCCCTTGGAGCTTCCAATTGAGCTCCTCCTGCTCCCGTTTCCCCTCCCCTCATGTCATGAGTAAAGAACCATTCGCGGCCAACCAGCTGGGCTGAACGCAGAGTAGAATACACTGCATTCACTCCATTTTGCAGTTCTGCTGCTGTTTTGAAATAGCTGTCAGTAGTCGGATTATTTTTATCCGTTACATCCAGCTTTTTGTTGCATGCAACTATAATGGCTATGACCAAAATAGTCGAAGCAATCAGAATATTTATTTTTTGCTTCATATTAAATTGATTTAAAAAGTTTTACTTTATTTCTTTTAAAAAGTAGTATGGATACCTATCTGATAAGCCTTTGGCTGAGGATACACCGCATAGTCAATGCCATTGGTAAGCGATGATGAACCCGGCGCCCTGTTACCTACTTCCGGATCATAGCCTGTGTATTTAGTAAACGTAAGAATATTTTGAGCCGAAACATATATACTCAAATTCTTCACTACTCCTTTTGTTGCTGACTGTAAATATCTCTCCGGTATGCTATAGCTCAGTGTTATATTCTTAAGCCGTAGGTACGAACCGTCCTCGATAAACCGGGTAGACGGGCGGGCATTTTGATTCGGGTCAGAAGATGCAGCGCGTGGAATGTTCGTATTTGTATTGGAAGGCGACCATGCTCTTAATACTGCCGTGCCGGCATTAAAGAAACGAACCATTCCTTCCGTTGTAGTTTTTAAAGCGTTGTATATTTTATTTCCCTGCACGCCCTGGAAGAATACTGTCAAACCAAAATTCTTATAATTGGCGCCGAGGTTTAATGAATATGAAAACTTAGGAATGAAACTACCCAGGAACGTGCGATCTTTATTATCAATTTTTCCATCCCCGTTTAAGTCTTTGAACATAAGATCGCCAGGCCCGGTTCCGCCTGTTTGCGTAGCATGTTTTGCTACCTGGGAGGAATCCTGAAAAATACCTTCCACAACCCATCCGTAAAACGATTGTATGGAATGGCCGGGAGCCGTGTTGGTTACGTTGTATCCTTCAGTGAGATCCACGTCGGCACCTGCTTCAATATTGGGAACGCCCGGTGCGAGTGAAAGCACCTTATTTGTGATAATGCTAAGATTACCGAGAGCATTCCATTGAAATGCACCTTTCCTGTCATTATAACCCAGCTGCATTTCAAAACCGTCGTTTTGCATAGAAGCAACGTTCTGATTTACTGTGGAAGTCAAATATCCAAACGACGAGGGAAGTGGAACAGCCAATATCAAATTATCGGTTTTACGCTGAAAGTACTCAGCGGATAATGTGAATTCATTATTCAGCAAACCCAAGTCTAAACCGACATTAAGCTGCTTTGTTTTTTCCCAGTTCAATTCTGTATTTCCAAGGCTCTGGATGGATGAAGCAGGACCGCTATTCAAAGAGTTACCAAACGGGTAGTATGCACTGTTTGCGTTCACACCAACCAGCCAGGGTGTGTTACCCAAAATTGTTCCATTGAGACCTGTAAGTCCATAGCCTGCACGAAATTTCAATTCAGATATTTCCGATTGATTCTTCATGAATTCTTCCTGATCAACTCTCCAACCAACGGAACCTGAAGGAAAGGTTGCATACTTTTTACCTGGTGCCCAAACTGAAAGTCCATCTCGGCGTATGGCTCCTTCCAACAGGTATTTGCCCTTGTAATCATAAGTCACGCGACCGAGAAGAGATATCAGATAATTTTCACCAATCAGCGTTTGACCGGATATATTGGTGGCATTATTGAGCGTTCTCAGATCATTGGATGCCTGGTTGCCACTCATATTTTCCTGACGTGTATTTTGACTTTGATACTCATAAACAGCAATAGCGCCAATATGATGGTTGCCAAAGGTTTTGTCAAAAGTAAGTTGCTGCGTATATAATTGGACGGTAGAAAGTGATCTGTTATTTGTGACCGTAGCCTGTACTGCGCTGGAGCCCGCCACAGTACCACTATCATTAAATATAGGAGAGAAACGATAATCTAAACCGTTGGCATAATCAATGCCGAAAGTGGAACGGAACTTTAACCATTTGGTGAAATTTATTTCAAGAAATGCAGTTCCCAAAATTTTCACCGTTGTCCTGTGGCCTGGATTTTTTACCATCGCATCTTCAATTGGATTGGTTGGGTCGCCTCCGTCCAAAACAGAGTTTACTCCTCTAAAACCGGTGGTAGTAGTAGGATCATATACGGGCATATACGGCATCATCTTAATAACATTCACCAAATTCGACCTGGTTTGCGTTTCATTATTATCATAAGCCTGATCGCCATAAGCAGTATATAAGTTCTCGCCGAAGGTGAAGACTTTACTGATTCTGTGATCAGAGTTAAAGCGGAAATTATAGCGGGTATATCCTACATGGGGTGCGATACCGGATTGATTAAGATACCCGGCAGATGCATAAAATCGCGAAACATCATTGCCTCCGCTCAGGTTAATATTTGTTTGGGTCATGGGCCCTGGCCTGAAATATTCATCCTGCCAATTGGTAACGTGATTACCATATGTGGTACTGGCCCCGTTGTAGATCGGTGTGTTAACCCAGGGATCCAAACGCCTCGGAACTTTACTTCCTCTGTATGCAATTGCATATTGATCAAATTGCTCAGGATTCAATAAATCCAGCCTCTTTGTAACAACCTGGCTACCGTAATATGAATCTAAATTGATATGTAACTGCCCGTCTCTCCTGCCTTTTTTCGTGGTAATAAGGATCACGCCATTGGTAGCTCTTGACCCGTAAATGGCTGCGGCGGATGCATCCTTTAACACATCAATGGTTTCTATATCTCTTGTATCAATTGTTGATAAATCGCCGGTCGGGAATTCATCAACAACATACAATGGATTGGACGCGTAAGTTATGGAGCTGATACCTCTTATTGAAACCAGCGGTTCTGTTCCCGGGCTTCCATTATTTCTAACCTGCAGGCCAGGTACACGCCCCTGCAGCGCCTGCGAAGCAGATACTGCGGGCACTTCATTTAGTGTTTTTCCGCTAACGCTGGAAACTGCACCTGTAACGTGGGTTCGCTTTTGCGTACCATAACCGACAACAACCACCTGGGTGAGGCTGTTTTGATTTTCGCCAAGGGCAATATTTAATGCTGAGCTTCCATTTACTTCTACGTTCTTACTATTAAAGCCAACAAAAGAAACAATAATCGTCCCTTTTGGATTTACGTCATTCAAGACGAAAGCACCCTTTGCATCTGTTAAGGTTTTCTTGTTAGAGCCCTTGACGCTAACAGTCGCCCCTGCTAATGGAACCCCAGACGCGTCGGTGACTGTTCCATGCACGCTTGATGGCGTCTGGGCCTTTAATTGAAATGTAAACAGGATGAGCAAAAAAACGGCAAAAGCCTGCTTACCAACCAATGAAAATAGTAGTGACCTCATTGGTTGACTGAAGGTTCTTCTAGTCATAAGAGTTGTTTTTGGTAGAAAATGATAGTTGTGTTTGGCAGTAGAGAAAAACTTTATCTGGAATCTGCGCTTGAAAAGCGCCTTTCACGATTCAAAAGTTGAAGATAAAATGCAGGAGATTTCCTATGAATCGTTGGCATAGCAAATCATGTTGGTGCTTTTTGGCATTGGCATTCGTTTGTTCGGCTAAATGTAACCGATTGCTTGAAAGACCATAAAATCTGCCCATTTGCTGCATATGTGCTTAAAAATAACAATAAACACACCCAACATCTACGAGTAGAATGGCCTTTGGGCGACTAAAATAGTGCTTTATTCTGTAATTGCAATCGGTTGCATTATTTTTTTTGAACTTATCCTATATTTAGGGCAAAATCTTTTTTTAAGCGTGAAACAAGACAAGGAAGTTACCATCTACGATATCGCTAAACGGCTCAATATTTCGTCAGCAACTGTAAGCCGCGCGCTCAATAACAATCCTACTGTCAGCGCTTCCACCAGGAAGAAAATTAATGAGTTAGCTGAGAGTTTAGGTTACAGGCACAATCATTTTGCAAGCAGCCTGCGTTTGCAAAAGACCCATACCATCGGCGTGATTTTGCATGAATTAAACAGTTATTTTATTATTTCTGTGCTGGCAGGTATCGAAGCAATTGCCAGGGAATCTAATTACAACCTGATAATTGTTCACTCTGCAGAAAATCCAGATCTGGAGTGCGTCAACGCCCGAAACCTTTTTCATAAGCGCGTTGATGGTATCATCGCTTCGCTTTCGTTTGAGACGAAGGACTTGTCACATTTTAAACAATTTCAAGACAGAAATATTCCCGTTGTGTTTTTTGACCGTGTTATTGAACAAAGTGATGGAGCAAAGGTGATTATAAATAATTACCAGGCAGGTTACGATGCAACCACTCATTTAATTGAACAAGGTTGCAAGCGTATTGCACATGTTACTTCCAGCCTGACAAGAAATGTTTATTCAGAACGCATGAGAGGTTATAAACAAGCATTGCTGGATCACAAAATTAAATTTGATGAAAAGCTTTTGATTATCGATGGCCTTAAAGAAGAAGACGCAATAAGGTCAGCGAATCGTATTCTCGCAGTGAAGAATAGGCCCGATGGCGTTTTTGTTACCAATGATTTTTGTGCTGCGGTAATCATGCAGACACTTAAGGACGCTGGCGTTCGCATACCGCAGGACGTTGCTGTTGTCGGTTTTAATAATGATAACATTGGTAAGGTCATTAATCCAAAACTTACTACCATTAATTATCCGGGCTTTGAAATGGGCAAAGTGGCTGCCCGAAGCCTAATTGGCTATTTGAAGGGCTTGTGGGATATGAGCATAGGCAATACGATGGTCGTAAAGTCTGAGCTTATTGTCAGGGAATCATCCCTGAAAAAGGGGAAAAAATAACCTGTTGATTTCTCCCACACAGATGAGTAATTTGTTGAATTGAACAGCAAAGAACGTGGTGACAATCTACCTGCACTTAAATACTTTCATGTAGTCATCATTCACTGCGACAAGAATGAATTTTTCATCCTTGCTGGTGGTGATCATTTTCATATCTTTCACATCGCCGTTGATCAAAAAACCACTTACCACAGGAGGGATGACTTTAAATTCTTTGTTCTTAATGCCTTTCAGGAAACATCCGTAAGATGCATCATATCTGCCTGTCATAACTTCTGTTTGATACTCATTTCCTGCCAATAAAATATCCTTCACACCATCACCGTCCATATCTGCACAAACAATGGCATTCACTGGTGCAAATTGTGCTTCCGATGGCAATGGATGCTTGACAAATTTTCCATTGCCTTTGTTTTCGATCCAGCAACTGCGCGTTTCATCACAAGTCAGGATCAGCAGATCTCTATTATTAGTGAAGATTTCACTTTCTGTTGCCTTTGCATAATCCTTATTTAATAAAAATTTCTTTTTTACGAGAGGCACCTGCGAAGAAAGCTTGTCGCGGCTGATGGAAGGATATAACTTTCTTTTCCCATCTTCATCTTTGATATAGTAAAACATTACCGGATCGATCTTTCCATTATTGTCTATATCCTGCGCAAATAATTTCATTGGATATTGAGACGTGACCTGGTAGATACAATTCATGCCCAAGTTACCGGCGACAAAATCTATGTCGCCATCGCCATCAACATCCGTTGCAACAAGACTGCGCCATAAACCACTCATATTTTCCAAGCCGGTTGCTGATGTAACTTCGGTCAACTTTGTTTCGTTATTCTTAAAAAATCGTATGGGCATGTATTCACCCGCAATCACCAAATCAGGATGCTGGTCGTTGTCAAAATCCACCCATTGCGCAGCGGTAACCATGCCGACTTTGGAAAGCGATGGACAAACCGAATTTGTCACATCTGTAAACAAACCTTTATTATTTTTTAAAAGATAGCTCTTGGGCGGATAAGGGTATTGTTTTGAAACTCGCCCACCAATAAAAATATCGATATTGCCATCATGATCATAGTCGGCCGCAGCAACACAACCGGCAATTGTTCTGACGCTGGAAGGAATGGCATTTTCGCTCCATGTAAAATTACCTTTGCCATCGTTCAGATATAAGCGAGGCTGATAAAATTGGGATGTATCGCTGAACCGCATATCTCCATAGGTAACCAGCAAATCGAGATCACCGTCACCATCTGCGTCAAATAAAACACTGCCTTCATCTTCTTCAAATCTGGACCCGATTGTAAAATTTTTACCTGCGAAGCCACCGTCATTTGTCTGCAAAAAAATCTTTCCCTCGGAATTAAATCCTCCTCCTATGAAGAAATCAGTTTTGCCGTCTTTATTGATATCTCCGGTTGAAATAAATGGTCCCAGCTGGGAATATTTTTGAGGCAGTAAGGGCTGATCTTCAAAATCGTTCAGGGGAACATCTGTATGTTTATATATGGCATTTGCCGTGGCAGTAACATCATTAAAAATAGCATCTTTATTGTCAGCATTAGATGGTTTCCAATTTTCGGTTGCGTTTTTTTGAATTAATGTGTACACCGAATCAGCTGCCAGGTTTTGCAATACCTGCTTTTGATCGTTTGGCCAAACAATCACCACGGAATCAGCCTTCGTATTTTCTCCGGTCCCGAACAACAACTTAGTATCAACAGTAGATAAATAGCCGCGCACCGGATATTCTTCCTGTACCTGCTCCTGACCCTTTGCGTATACAAAAATTTTCGCACCAAAACCTTTCGGGTTCAGACTGTCGCCTTTCAAAATGAATTCCAGGCTGTGATTAATTTTTGGCTTACCAGGCTTGTTTTCATTATTAATTAAGATGAATGCTTCCTTGTTGATGTTGTTAACGACCAGGTCAAGGTCTCCATCATTATCCAGATCAACATAAGCGGCGCCATTCGACATTGAATTTTGCCTGATGCCGGACGAATCGGTAATGTTTGTGAAAGTATAGTCGCCATGGTTGAGATAGAGATAGTTTGGAAGTTCAGCATGATCAAGCGCAACAAGTTTGTCCCGCAATAGTTTGCGCATATTTTCTTCGGAAGTATTTTGTTGAAGCGTCTGGCTAAACTGAATAAAATCCGCATTAATAAAATCCCGGCCGATGCCGTTGGTTATGTGCACATCTTTAAAACCATCATTATTAAAATCAGCAAATAATATGCTCCAGCTCCAATCTGTTTCACTGATGCCTGCCATTTGACCGACCTCACTAAAAAAAGGAATTGCCGTATCGCCTCTTTGATAATTGCCATTATTCAATTGAAGCATATTGCGTGCAAACTCTGGCGAATAGCCTAAGCTTCTTTCCTCCTGGTAGCGATTATAATTCATGAAAGAAAAAGTTTGCTTCTTGCGATAATTATCTTCCGGCATCATATCCACACTGGCAAGGTCAAATTTGCCATTGTTGTCAACATCCGCCGCATCGCAACCCATGCTGCTGTAACTCTGATGTTTTGTTGAAAGGTCTATTACATTGGTGAATGTGCCATTCTTATTATTCAGCCACAGTTCATCATTGGAAACAAAATCATTACACACATAAATATCAGGCCACCCATCCATGTTAAAATCGCAAACAGAAACACCTAACCCATAACCATCTTCTTTTATTCCGGCTTGCATGGAAACATCTGTAAAGACCGGGTGACCAGAGCGATTTTTGTTGCCATCATTTCTATACAATTTATCATTAGCAGCCGAACGACCACTGAGGTTTTTTGGAAAAAGATAGTTGGCTGAATAAGAAGCATTGAGCATGTAATTGGACAGGTACATATCAAGGTCACGGTCTTTATCATAATCAAAAAAAACAGCCTGCGTGGAATAACTCGTGTCCGCAAGGCCGTACTCGACAGCTTCTTCCTTAAATGTGTTATTATGCTGGTTAATGAATAATAAATTGTGGGAATGAGTACCTAATGTTTTGCCATAGGTGCACAAATAAATATCATCATAACCATCCCCGTTAATATCCACTACGCTGACTCCGGTAATCCAATCGCTGGTTGTAACACCCGCAGATTTTGTGATATCTTCGAAATGGTTGTTGCCTTTGTTCAAATACAGTTTGCTGCTGACCTGGTTTCCGGAAAAGAAAAGATCTTTTAGTCCATCGTTGTTCACATCAATAATTCCTACGCCGCCTCCCATATACGCAAATTCGTTCAGGGCATCCTTAGGCATTTTTGTCTCATCAATATCGTTTGAAAAATAGACTCCTGTCTCTTTGGGGGACAAAGAAGTGAACAACTGATTTTCGTTTTTCTTACTGCAGCCGGAAGCAAGAAAAAGAACGAAGCAGGGGACTATGCCTAAAAAAGAAATTTTGTTGCGTTTCATGGTGCCCAGTTATGCAAAGCTGGTTTCAAAGGTTAATGCTGTTGGATGACGGTGTTAAAAATAGTCAAATGCATTTCAACGATATCCACTAAACTAATTTAATTGAGTTAATTTTTATAAAAACCTAATTGATTCAATAAATAATACATGGTTTGCGCCTGCCGGGAACTTTACAAATACATCATGCTGGCCGGAAACATTTTCTATTTTTTTGGTGAAAGTTTTCAAATTACCACCCGTAGCCGATATGGGAATGGAAGCAAGAAGTTTTCCATCTTTCAAATCATCCAGCCATATTTCTATATTCCCTCTCCCCGTTGATAATGCTTTGATGGCGAACTCTGTGGCACTCATATTAGGTCCGCCAATTTCAACACCGGGGATCATAAACCATCCTCCATAGTCCGAAGTATTCGTAACCCGTTTTTCGTTACCACTCTTTAAAGTTTCCACGCCAAAATAATTACTGAAACTACATGCAGGAATAGATGAAAATCCGTCTTTGCAAACAAAGAAATCAAAGTCGGCGGACTTTCCTTCAGCAAATAAGCCAACACTTGTACCAACCCACGAATTATAATTTGGTTGTGTTCTGTCGAGATGCGCGGCATTTACAGGTGCTCCCAATGAAACCCATTGCTTTCCATTGCCACTGCAATAAGCGCTTAATGCATGTTGATTTCTTTCTATTTTCAGCCAAACAAGATTTCCACATTGGTTCTCAACGCTGCGTACCGCTGTGTCAAATCTGAAAATTATTCTACGGCCATTGTCATAACCGCTGTACAATCTAGCATTTACTTTTTGATCGCCATTGGCGAGGTAAAGCCCCGCCTTGTGGGCCGTATCGTTGGCTTCCATGTCAACCTTCGTTACCACCGAGTAAAAATGATCAGTCTCTTTTTGAACAAGGTGTGCTCTTGCTGTATCAGGATTTAAACGCAACCAGCCTTTTTTTGCAGTAAGTGAATATTGTGTTGACGCTTTCTTACTTAGAAAATGCCACCAAAGGCCGAGAGAATTTTTATCAAAATAATCAGACCGAACGCATCGCCAAGGAATGCCGGACTGCGGAAGATTTGGTTTCAAAACTGGCTGAGAAGTTGGTGCTGCTCCCCAGGGACGATCATCGGACCAGGTGACAGGAAAAAGTGAAGTTTGACGGCCAGTGCCAGACCAGTCATCGTCAGCATATTTTTCATAGCTCTGTCCAATTGTCCACCAGCTACCATCTGCCAATTGCAATGGTGCCGCAATATGGTTAGGTCGACGAAGGCCAACCGATCGATCTGTTACAATCTTGAAAAATTCGCCAAGCCTTTCCCATTTAGTTGAATCGCTCGTTAATTCTTTTGTTCTTAGTACATATTGACCGCCGGTAACATCACCGGCTGGAAAGTAATAGTAATAACCATGGCGCTTACACATTACCGGTCCTTCGGCCCAACTGTATTGGAGTTTAGCATTAATCCAGTCCAGATTAATTACCGTATCTGTTAACTGCCCGTCTTTGCCAAGAGCCTGCAAACGGTTTATCTTCTGGCCATTTTTTATAACCATGAAGGGTTTACCATCATCATCCACAAAAATTGAATTATCATAACCTAGCGGCCCGGTAGTCGGATTTGTCTTTACTTGCGTTGCATCTGTCCATGGTCCATAAGGAGAATTAGCTTTACAAAACCATTGGCCATTGGATGAAAAATAGATCCAGTAAGAACCATAAAAATAAGTGATCGCGCCCTGCCATATTCCCGCGGAGGGCTGGTCTGTGACATACGGAGCATTCGAAGGCACAACTCTGCTGATAATTTCCCAATGTACCAGGTCTTTGGAATGATATATGGGCAAATAAGGATTAAAGTGAAAACTTGAACCGCAATGATAAAAATCATCCCCCACTTTCAACAGGGTTGGATCAGGATGGTCGCCAGGCAAAACAGGGTTTATAAATGTTTTTACGCCGCTATAATAGCCGGCAGAATCTACAGTTTGCTGCGCATATAGACCATTTATCTTTAACAGCACAATCAAGAACAGCCCAACCAACAATTTTAAATTCTTATTCATATTTTATTGTGTAAAAAAAATTATTTTTTAGCAATATCAACTTTTATTTGCGTAAATGAATGGGGCGGAAATATAAACGACAATCTATTGCCGCTGGTCATCACTTCTTTTGTCAAGGGCATGTAAGAAGATTGTTTGTCGAATGAGAAGGCCGCCTTCAAATCGTCGCTGTTGATGACACGGGCTTGCGCCTTTCCGGAAAAACCAGCCGAGTTACTGATGATGTCGGTCGAAAAAGATTTATCCTTATGCCTGTTTACAACATTGATGTAAATCGTATTATTTTCCTTTGAATATACTGTCGTCACGTCAAGATATGGAATGTCTTTGTGCTGGTCTGTGCCGAATGTATCGCACAAAACATGCGTATCAACTGAAGCACCAAGACAGTTGTTTGAAAACAATTGGAAAGTGTAGAATAAGGGAGATTTGAACGTTCCCTTTTTCGTATCGGCTGACAAAAGTGATGTTGCCAAAGTAAAATTTGCCATCTTCACTACATCAGCATGGCGAATAAAAGAATTAAGGCATTGCGCAATGGGTAAAACGCCAGTGAAGTTTCTGCTGAAAGTGCCCCACTCATCGACAGAAAGGTAAATAGGATTCTTGAAATTCATTTTTGCTTTTGCTGTCTCAATCTGCGCTGATACGAGTCTTATTTTTTCGTCAAAATCCATGGCACCGTTGCCCATGTAATTATAATAATTGTCGGGAGAGCCTCCTTCCCAGTATCTGTGGATAGAAAGATAATCTATCTTATCGCCAATGCCTTCCAATATGATTCGGTTCCAGTCAACCCATTTGCCGGTTGGCTCATAATAAGATGAGCCGGACCCAACCAACTTGATGGTATTGTCAACCGCCTTCATGGCTTTGGCAGCCTCTCTTGCTGTTTCCACATATTCGGCTGCGTTTTTATGACCAAGCTCCCATGGCAGGCCATCCACTTCGTTGCCCAAATCCCAAATTTTTACTTTGTATGGTTGGGAATGTCCGTTTTTTGCGCGCAAATCGGAGTAATACGTCCCACCTTTATAGTTGCAGTATTCTACCTGGTATGCGGCATTTAAGATGTCTCCGAGACCCAGGTTAACACCCACTACGTTTTCACTTCCAATTGACTTGTTAAGCTTCAACCATTCATCAGTACCTACAAGATTTTTATCAACGCCACCCCAGGCGAGGTTTATGCGGACCGGTCGCTCGTTTTTCGGCCCAATACCATCTCTCCAATCATATCCCATTAAAAAGTTTCCGCCGGGCCAGCGCATATTGGTTACTTTCAGTTCCTTCATGGCTTCTACATAATCTTTCCTGAAACCATTTTCATCCGCAAGCGGAGACGAAGGATCATATAGATTTCCGTAAAGAGTGTTGAACTCCACCGAATCGGGCAATCCAATTCTTCTTCCATTTAAGTGAATTGGCTCCATAAATACACCATAGATCTTAGGATCTATGTCGCCAATAGCTCTGTCAATATCAATTTTAATGATCGCATTTTGAGCAAACAATAATGACGGAAGCTGCGACAACAAAAAAAAGATTATTTTTTTCATGGCAATTATTCAATTTTTATTATCAAGCATATAATGTGATTAGATGATGTGGCCCTTCTTCAAACTTCTCCCAGTCAATTTGAAAAATTGAATCTGTTTTGTACATTTTGGACTCGCAAATGATTTGTCAGAAAATTTGATTACCCGGTTTCACACATTCATCTTACATAATTTTATTTACCAGCTGCCATAGCACCCGCGGCATTTGCAAGAAAAATATAATCAGCACATCCACCTACGGTCACTTCATTCTCACCCCAGAAAAAAGGCCAGTCTTCTTTATTTTCAGGAAAGTCCGGTTTTATTACCAATATGCCCGGGACAATGCCTCCTGCAATAAAGCTGAAGTTTGCCCTGTTATTGCCGTAGGTTATCTTCTTTGATTTTGTACCCACACCTGAAACAAATGAGATGTTTGAATAAGGATGGCAGCCGAAAATATAATTGAGGCCTTTGTACACATTTTCTTCAGGCACGACATCAGGATAGAACTTGTTAGCGTAATAATTTGTAGTGGCAAAATTTACTACCCCTCCACTGCCACCCCAGCCGCCGGTGGCTATTGGAACTCCATACGGATTTTGTTTGCTGTAATCGTTACAAATAGCTTTGTACTTCAGCACATAAACTTTCAATTTGTTTTTATAGGCATCATCCATATAAGGAACGGCCTCCAATGCGGGTTCCATAGCAAATATGAGAGACCGTTCGAGAGCCTGCCAAACGACATCATTAAATGCTCTTGCATATCGCTCATCTTTTGTGCTGATAAATAATTGCAGTGCGGCAGACATTTTGAGATTACTTCCGAATCTCTTGGAAAAACCGGAGGTATCTGTTTTACTGATGCTGTCATCCTCCCTCCATAATTGTTTTGCATAGAACAGGCTTTGTTGTGATAATGTATCATCAAAACCTTTTAGTGCACGGCTTGCCGCTGCAAGCGCAGCTGCAGCAAAATAATCAAGGAATGTTGTCCTTTCTGTGAAAGCCCAACGGTCATCCAAGGTGCCGCTTGATTTCCCGTCTGTTTCGTAAGGTTTTAAATCGGGATTATAGGGAAGATTATCCGTTTCATTGATGGCGTCACCCAAATGATGATATTGGTGCAGATTGGGAACAACGATGCCTCTCACCGGGTGACCAATATTTTTTAGCTGTGCCACTACATTTAATGTACCATGCTCTATTTGCTGTAGGATATCCGGTTTACCATCTGGTCGATGAATATCGACATAGCGGCTTGGATAGTCGACAAAAGTCTCATCACGCATTGGTTTGAATTTTTCCCACGTGTCAACAAGGCTCAATAACGCATTACAGTGCGAACCCGTTTGAATATCAAAATCGCCTGCATCAAACCATCCGCCAACGGCTAATCCAGGTATTCGTTCCAGCGGTTTATATTTCGTCTGTGTTGAACCACCCATTCTGTAATTATCAAAATGCTGGTGATCAGTAGGTGCCTGCAATGCATCATCCAGAAAAGGGGCCCCATGCCACACACGGTAGGCTTCATTCACTTCCATGTGATCCATCTGCACTGGAAACCAAACGTCCAGGGTTGGGTGCCAGATATCATCGTATACATTGGGAGTAATAGAAAAACTATTCGTTTTTTGATTGCCGTACTGAATGAAATAAATACCGGGATCTTTAACGATACTGAAATCAAACTTTCCATAGTTATACCGCGCGTATCTTCCCCAAACCTTTACGTCTCCTTTTAATTTCTCAACATATTTGCCATCTCCTGTAACCTGGAACAAGGATGCTGTTTTTAAAGGAGTATCATTTTTATCCAGTTCAATGACGGCAACTTTTTCCTGTGCTGGGTTATAGCCTACCTGCGAAAACTCAATCACCGGGGCCCTCTTCCAACCCGGAATTGCATTTGGTTCAACATACCAGGTTAAAACTTTTCCCGTTTTGTTCGACGGAAGCAAACTGCGGACTATAAACCAGCCGTTCTGTGCCAGGTTGCGTCCATCAAACAACATTAAGTTCACCTCAGACGAACCTGACACAATCTTTACTTCGCGTTCCGCATCTTCGGGTGCCAGCACAATTGTCTTGCCCGTTGCAATGGGCGATGGAACAATAAATTCATTACGGCCCCGGTCATCAAAAGTTGTGTGCCCTGCAAACTGAGGTATCTTTTTACTGATAGGTTCTATGCTCGTTGTGCTGCTGGGATATAAAGGAAGCAAGCCAGGTTTTCCATCAACCAGATAGGTTTTTTCAAAATATGCAGAAGGCAAAAATTCAAGATTAAAACCTGCATTTCCTTGCAATTTTTCAGGAACCGGTTTGTCGAGATACACATTTATTTCAATCCCGTTATCTTTGGACGTGACTATTATTCTCGAATTAAAATCAAATTGCTCATAGCGTAATTGAACTTCTATACCATTGCTTTTAGCATCAACTTTTCTACTTAGCATTTTTGGAATAAGATCCCATTGTTCCGGGGTATTCTGTAATCGGATTGCGCCGCCGGTGCCTGTTCTTACGCCGTGGTGTATCAACGCAATACCTGATGTTTTTTCGTCGAAGAAAATGCCATTGTATTCGTTGCTAAACACCATCACATTCACTCCCGGGGTTTCAAAATAACCAGAATCGTTGATCTGCAATTTCTGGGCAAACGAAATACCACAAGTCATATAAAGCGCCTGGGAAAGGAATAAGACTTTTTTAAAAAATGAAACCGATTGCATAGCTAAGGTTTAAAGTTTAAGTTTCAAAATTTTATCGCGCATTTTAATAAATTACCATGATAATTTAACAAGCGAAATACCCTGTTCCGGCAGATCGATATTTAACACCAGAGATCCATTTTTGATATTGGCTGATTTTTCTGCATCTACGGATTGAAGCTGCCCTGTCGTTTGAAGTTCTGCCACCTGTTTAGAAGTTGGGGCTTGTGGTGAACCCATTCTTTTCCATTGCATATATGCATTACTGTGATTATCGTCAATTCTGTACTCTACTATTCTTACTTGGGTTGCATGGATCCCTCCAATATTTAAATCAATGTTTGCGGTAACATCTTTCCTGTCTACATCGTGATAGTTCCAAATCATAACTGTTGCAGAAGAATCTGTTCCTGCACCAAATACACCCACATCAGGTTCCGGTTTCCTTATACCCGAGTCAATAACATTTTCCAGCGCATACTGATGATCGCTTTGGGCAAACACTGATTTTCCCTTCATCAAGCCAAACATTCGAAATACATTCAGCACTGGCTTATCAACTCCATTGGTGGCAAGATCACGGTATCCATAAAACCACGGCTGGTTCTCGAATTCAAATGCCCAGGTCACAGCACCGATGAGGTTTATATCGAATTTTTCAGCGAGCTCATACAAGCGTGCAAATGAAGCGGCTTCATAGCTGGAATACATGGTTCCGTTGCGATAGGCATTCGCCGGATGTGTTGCCATGCCACAGGCAGCGCAGCCTTCGGGATCAAATTCACCAATAATAACCGGGACATTTTTTAATTGCGGGTAAGAAGCTATGACTGTGAAATTGTCACGGATGTTTCTTAGCTGATTGCTGATACCCATCACGATGGTATTATTGTCTGCTACTGGTGAACCTTTTGCATGAAAAGTCACTACGTCAAGCGGGCTGCCAATTGTTCCTGTTGCATAGTTCTTCTCATAGAGGCAATGCCTGATAAAGGTATCCAGGTACTTTGCACCGCCACCCGTAACTTCAGCACCACCAATACGGGCAGTCGGCAAAGCCCGTTTCACAGCGCCTGCAGCAAAGTCATACAATTTGCAATATTCCTGCAGCGTGCCTTTCCAATATTGAATGTCCGGCTCGTTCCAAACTTCCCAATACCATGATGCCACTTCGGTTGCGCTATATCGTGCAACGCAGTGCTCCACCCATTGATATACCAGTTCAGCCCACTTATTATAGTCCTTTGGCGGATACGCCCAACCTGTAAAAATAGTGGAGTGTTTATTTTTCGGATTCCAATGGTGGCGGTAAGGTTCTGGATGAATTGACAATGCCTCAGGCATAAAACCAATCTGCGCCAGCGGTTTCATACCGAGTTTGATATAGGCATCAAAAATACTATCAACAATTGCCCAGTTATAAACCGGATTTCCGTAGGCATCTTCTGTGTAAGCATTAGTAGAACCCCATTTCAAAGCAGCTGTTCCATCGCCTGTTACAAGCAAATGATGTGTGCGCACATATACAGGTACGGGACTTAAGTCGGAAATTTCAGACAGCAATTTTTTGCCATCTTTCATGTATGTATAGTTGGGTTCATCATAACCGAACCATGCCCAGAGTGGTTTGCGTTCAGTAGTGGTTTGTTCAAGTCTGATTTTGATATGTACGCTATCTTTTTGTTGCGAAAAAACATTTGGAAAAAAGATAAGTGACAAGAAGAAAAATGCAAGCTGTTTCAATGTTATGAATGATCTGACAAGCAAAATGCGGCGCAGGTATGGATTATTCCAGCATTGCATTTTCTTCCTGTAAGGCTGAAGAAAACATTCTCTAATAATCATTCTGCTGATCCGCATTGAGGTTTTTATAATGTTAAGTATTTCTTCTCATTCTACCCTGAACCAATCGAAATCGACATAGCCACCAGCCTCTTTGGTTGCGTAGTTAAATAAGCAAAATTTATTTCCTGTAAATATTCTTAAATTGAAACGCATGAATAATTCTTCCCCAATTGGTTTGTAAATTTTATTATCCAGGCTATACATAAATCTTGCTTTTTGGGTAGAGTTTGATGCAAGAGTGCGCAAATAGATTGTTGATTCATTAATGGCAACCGAATCAACGGCTTTCCCATTGTTCACCATAAGAATATATTTACCATTTTTTGTTTGACTAACACCGATGTATGCATACGGATCCTGGAATACTGCCAGCCCGGCTATGTCTCCGACTTTCATTTTGCTTACATCCATTTTAATTGAAGCAATGGTCGGAATTGTCTGATCGCGTTTTGCGAAAGGTCTCTGCGTAAGCGTGTTCCCTGCCACAGTCAAATCTGAGACCACTTTGCCTGTTGTAAGCCTCATACTGCCCGGTCTTTTAGTTAGCGACCAATTGGCAGAGTCCGGATTGTGATTCCATCCCCATTGAAGACCTAGTCCTTTCTGGTTAAATTCATCAGATGTTGGAAAATTCTTGATAGGATATGTTTTCCCAACATTCGGCTTTTTATAGGTGGAAACAGCCTTCCCTTCAACACCGACCATCGGCCAGCCGTCTACCCACTTTACTGGTTGCAAAGAAGGAAAACGGCCGAAGGGTCCACTGTCGACAAACAACATCGTCCACCAATCACCGTTAGGAAGTTCTATCAAAGCACCTTGGTGGATGCCGAAGTTGATACCTCTTGTTGTGTCCCGTATAACAACTTTCTGTTCATACGGGCCATAAATATTTTTTGAACGAAGCGCTACCTGTATGCCATCCAAACCACCGTATGTACAGTACAAATAATAGTACCCGTTTATTTTATACATATGCGTTCCTTCGAGGCCTTTTCTTATGTTGCCTGTAAAGACCGTCGAATCAGAGCCGATGGGTTCAAGACTGTCGTTTACTTCAGTAATCGAAATCCTGCTGTATCCCTGGGCCACATACACTTTTCCGTTATCGTCAAAAAACAAACCCGGATCATAGAAACCTTTTGGCAGATGAGTTACATGCCATGGGCCTTCGGCTTTGTCTGCGGTGCACATAAAACCGCCTTCATTTAAAGTAATAAAAAGCAGGTAAAATTTATTGTTATGAAATTTAATACTGGTTGCCCATTGACCATGCCCATACCGGTTGCAGGTATCGAGATTATAACAGTTGCTGAAATCAAATCGCGGCACTGCATTGCTGCAGTATTCCCAGTTCACCAGATCTTTTGACTTTAGCACTGTAACGCCCGGAAAAACAAACATTGTAGTATTTACCATGTAGTACGTATCCCCCACTCTTATTACGTCAGGGTCGGGAAAGTCGGCCGGAATAACGGGATTGGTATAAGTACCATCTCCATTATCGCTGTGCGAATTTTGTGCATGGACCTCATCAATGAATAACACTACTCCCAATATCATAAAACCAAATATCAATGTCGCGTGCTTATTCATTGCTCTGGCGTAATTTAATTTTTATTTCTTGCTAATCGTAAATAATACACAGCGCCTGCACTGTTGTCTGGCAATGACTGGAATCTTATGCGGATATGGTCTTTGCCTGACAACATCGGATCCGGGATCGCATAGGTTATCTCTTTGAACTGCGATTGATTCCATCTGCCGGTATTATCTTCTGTTACAAGTTTTTTGTCATCGATATAAATATCAAATTTTCTGTTACCCCATTCTGCACCCCAGTAGCGCACGATCAGGCTCAGGTTGGTTTCGTTATGGGTAAACATTTTATAACTAAAATTTCCGCTGCCAGATGCATCGCGAAACATTTGACCTTCATTAACACCTGTTCTTGATTTATCACTTTGCATTTCATGATCTGCTTCCGGCTGCTGTTCACCTGTCGCAACAAAATCAATAGTGCGCCTATCCAATTCCAGCCTATCTTTTTCAGCTGAGGCCATTGAATCAACATAATATTGATATTCCGACTGACTCAGTGCCATCCAGTACATCATATATCGTGCGTCATGTATCTGGTAAAAAGGCTGCAGAACTGCGTTTATCGGATTGATCAGCTTGACCGAATGAATTGTGAAGTTGAGCGGGTTTTCTTTGTCCGCCACTAATTCAGTCGTTAGTCTGTTCACATCATCTTCAATGATAATAGGTGCCTGATCAACTGGTAGTTTTTCACCGAAAGGAATTTGGCCAAAACGACTGTCATCTGCAATCAAACCTTTCATATCTTCTGTGCCTGTTTTTGCACCGAGTAAAATCGGTCCGTGCATGAAGGCAATATATTGCGGAACATTCGGCAAATGTGCAATGCTGTTATGCATCGGCAACTCAATTTCCACTACGTCTCCTTTTTTCCAGATACGTCCGATTCTTATGTATGATGAAGGATGACTTGCGTATAAAATCTCTTCTCCATTTACAGTTATTTTCAATTCACCATCTTTCACCCAGGAAGGATAACGTATCATCAAATTAAATGACGAATTCCCTTCAGCAATAGTGATTCTAGTTTTTTCGTCATAAGGAAATTTAGTTTCCTGTCTAAACCTTATTCCTTTTTCCTTCCAATCTAATGATGATGGTATGAAGAGATTTACGAATAATGAATCATGTTGGTGCGTATAAATGAATTCGTTGTATTTGCCATGATTTTCCATCCCCGTTCCCACGCAGCACCACATAGCCAGGCCGGGCGCCGAGTATACCCGATAACTTCTTGGTCTTACTGGGGTAAAATACACGTAACCGCCATGGTCAGGATTTTGGGTAGAGAGGATGTGGTTGTATAAAGTACGTTCGTAGTAATCGGCGTATTTCGCTGAAGGGTTTTTTCTGAATAAACTCTCAGTAAGTTTCAGCATGTTGTAGGAATTACAGGACTCAGGTCCTTCAACATCATTAATAAAATCAGAACAGGATGCCGCGGCCGGAAAGAATTCCCGTCGGCTGTTTCCCCCAAAAGCGAGTGTTCTGTTTGTTGTAACGGTTTCCCAGAAAAAACTTGCTGCATCGGCATACTCTTTGTCGCCACTCAATTCACCAATTCTCTCAAAACCTATTGCTTTGGGCACTTGCGTGTTGGCATGTTTGTTATCAAGGTTATCTTTTCCCGTTGACATTGCATCAAGCAATACCCGGTGCGAAAACTTTTTGGCAGCAATCAAATACTTCTTATTCCCTGAGATTTTATAGGCGTCAGCCAGCACTTCATTCATGCCTCCCTGCTCTGTCTCGAGCATGGATTGCATTTGCTGATCAGTCAATGATGAAGTGATCCGGAGAGCCCAATCGCAGAATTTTAAAAAAATATTTTTCGCTTGTTCATTACCGGCATAAGCCCATGCATCTCTTAAACCAGCAAACATTTTGTGAACATTATACCAGGGAACCCATGCCGCATGAAAAGCTTTGAAATCTCCGTTTTTCACGGAAGTCCATACTGCTTTGCTTTCAGGAACGCCACCCACATAGCCTGTCCCCCAATCTGGGTGATTTTTTGCGTTGGCTTCCTGGCAGGTTTTAAGTTCAGCAATCATGTGTGTCATCCTTCTTTTGCATTCAGTATCCCCGTTTGCTGCATTGATTGCCATAGCTGTCAAATAATGACCGGCAATATGTCCATCCAGTCCATTCCAGTTTGTGTAGCTCGAATCTTTTGGCAATAAACCGGCTTCTTTCAGATAAGGAGCCAGCAAGCGATCAACATTATATTTTAAAAGGGTTTGGATATTAAGGTTCCTAGCGTGCTCAAACGGACCATCGAGTAACCTAACTTCGCTTAATTGAAATTCATTAGGATATAATTTTTCCTGTGCCTGGGCATTTGCGCACGACAAAAAGCTCCATGTAACGATGCAAATATGAGATAACCTCATTTCAAAAAAGTTAAGTGAATAACGGCGGCGCAATATGGTACAAATCATTTCTCCAAACCAGACCTATGCGGCCGCTGGGAAACTGATGGTAAGTATGCTTTATATCCATTTATCTAATTTTCTGAGCCGGATCTATCAACAGGTTTGAAAATCAATTTGGAAAACATGTATAAATCATTTTTCCATACACTAAACTCATGTGCGCCGGGTTCGATGTAGTAAATATGGGGCACATTCATTTTAACCAGGTAATCATGCGTTCTTTTGCTAACGGTAATTAATCTGTCACTGGCGCCGCAGGATATCCAGAGAAGTTTTAATTCGTTTCTTGCCTTTGCAGAATCAGGCACCAGCTCTTCCGGCATTTTTGTATTCGGAGCTGCAGAAAAAGCGCCAATCCAGGCAAATTTATCAAGGTTGGCTAACCCAAAGTTCAGTGACTGACCGCCGCCCATCGATAAGCCTGCAATGGCTCGATGTTTTTTGTCAGTATAAACAGGATAATTTTTTTGAACGAATGGAATCAGATCGTTCAATAAATCTTTTTCAAAATTAGCAAATGCTTGCACCTTGACGCTATCGAAAATGTTTCCTATAGCGCGGTCATCTTTCATAGCCCTGCCGTTCGGCAAGACAACGATCATGGGTTCAATCTTTCCTTCTGCATATAAATTATCCAATATCACCTGCGGATGACCTTGTAACCATTCTTTTTCATCACCACCGATTCCATGCAAGAGATATAATACCGGGTACATTTTCTTTTTTGAATACCCTGGCGGTGTATAAATTAAAGCCCGGCGCTGGGTGCCAACAGTTGTTGAATTATAGCTGACCGTATCAATGACCCCATGCAAAATATCAGTTCGCAATGAATCGAAACCTGGTGGAGCATGCTTAACGATTTCCTGCGATTGCGCGGATACGGCCATCGCCAAAAGAATGGCAGCATAAAAAAAAGTCTTTAGCATAAAAACTGTCGGTTTAGTCAATGATAAATGAATTATTGTGAAACTTATTAGTTAGCAACCAATGAATACAACTTTCCTGCCTTTGTCAGTATATCATATTCAAAAGTTTTTTTCAACTCGGATTTTGTGATAACAGCTTTTGGTGATATAATCGGATCAGGTATTATTTCGGTTTTATAAAAAGGATTACTATTATCACCAACAGCTGCTGAAAGAGTTTCACCATTACTCAATTTCATCTCATTGGGAAGCCTTAATCTGAGATTGCCACCCAGGGTTGATTTGATAACGGCTTTTACAATCTTTCCATTTTTCCAATCCAGATCTACCACTTCAAAACCACCTCTTGCTCGCAAACCGCTCACACTGCCTTTCGATTGCCATACATCAGGGAGTGCCGGTAATAGATCCAGGGTACCATCTTCACTTTGCATTAGCAATTCTGCTATGCCCGAAGCGCATCCAAAATTGCCGTCAATCTGAAATGGAGGATGTGCATCAAACAAATTATCGTAAGTGCCTCCTCCTTCTGCGTTCGTACCAACAGGCCTTAATTGACTTTGTATGAGTTTATAAGCGTGATTGCCGTCGAGCATTTTCGCCCACCAGTTCACTTTCCAGCCCATGCTCCAGCCTGTTGAAACATCTCCACGTTGAGCGAGAGTATTCCTTGCAGCACTGTAAAGTGCTGGTGTGCGGTAAGGTGAAATTTGATTCGACGGGAACAAACCATATAAATGCGAAATATGACGATGATGGTCGTTTGGGTCATCGACATCATCTAGCCACTCCTGCAGTTGACTATATTGACCTATTTGCATTGGAGCGAGCCGACTACGCAATTGCTTGAGCGTGTCTGCAAATGATTTGTCTTTGTTCAAGATTTGCGCCGCTCTGATGGTCGAGCTGAATACATCGAAAACAATCTGGTTGGTCATGGTTACACCGGCATCTATGGAAGATCCCTGATGTGCAGATGGTGCATTCTCAGGCGACATATCGGGACAAATAACCAGCCAGTGATTTTTAGGATGTTCGATCAGGTAACTGGAAAAGAACAAGGCAGCACCTTTCAACACAGGATAAACCTTTGAGAGAAATTTTTTATCGCCATTGTATAAAAAATGTTCCCAAAGATGCTGGCTCAACCATCCGCCGCCATTGGGCCATATACCCCAGAAAGCGCCATCAACAGCACCATTGATTCTCCACAAATCTGTGTTGTGATGTGCCATCCAGCCTCTTGCACGATACATTTTTTCCGCTGTTCTTTTGCCAGTAACGGAAAGTTCCTCGACCATTTTTATCAACGGCTCATGCATTTCGGCAAGATTCGTTTTTTCGGCCGGCCAATAATTCATTTCTGTATTAATGTTGATGGTGTATTTGCTATCCCATGGCGGATAAAGTTTATTATTCCAAATGCCCTGCAATGTGCAAGGTTGTCCACCAGGTTGAGATGATGAAATCAATAAATAACGGCCGTATTGAAAGTAGAGTGTTACAAATTGAGGGTCGTTACTTGTGTTAAAATTCTTCAAACGTTCATCGGTGGGAAGCGTGGACAGATCGGTTGAACCAAGATCAAGCTTAACTCTGTTGAAATATTTTTGATAAGCCAGCACATGTGCTTTTAAAATGGTCACGAATGATTTTCGATAGGCTTTATCAAGGTAAGACGTGGCTCTTTCATGATCATTGCCCCTTACATCATTATAGTTGTTGAAATTGGTGGCAATGGAGATATAGATGGTCGCCGCATTTGCATCTTTCACAGTAAGCGATGTATCACCGACCGAAAGGTAGCCGCCATCTGTTTTAATTCTTGTAATTCCGAAGTACTTAACTATGCCCTTTATACCTTCATGATCCATTGTCGTACCTGCAATAGTCAATTCCTTTTGCTTCGATACTTTCGCATTAGCATTGGGTCCTAATGGTGAATAAAAAACATTGAAGGAAAGTTTTGCCGGTTTGTCCGCCGTCAATCTTATTATAATCACCTGGTCGGGAATTGAAGCGAATACCTCTCTTGTATAACGGATGTTTCTAACCGTATATGAAGTTCTCACAACGGCCTTTTCTATGTCCAACTCACGGTAATAATGGGTGTAATTATCGTGACCCTTAAAAGCGATGTGCAGCTCTCCGACAGGTTCAAATATTTGCCCTTGAGATTTTTTGCTTAGAATAACTTTATTTGCCAGCAACTCCGCATCTTTTTGTTTGCCTTCAAATACCAGCTTTCTTATTTCTTCCAGAGAATCTGCTGCCAAATCGTTATCGTTACGGTTAGGGCTACCGCTCCAAACCGTACTTTCATTTAGCTGAATCGTTTCAAAGGCCACATTTCCAAATACCATCGCACCCAGCCTCCCATTTCCAATTGGCAGCGCATTTTCCCAGGTGCTACCGGAGGGCTGCATATACCAAAGTTTTAATCTTGTTTTGTTTTGAGAAAAGCATGCTGAAGTGAAGAGGAAAAAATAGAAGAAAAAAAGTCTTTTCATTGGCTTACCTTAAAATCGTCCTAATTGTGAATCATGAGTTGAAAATTTGATTTGATAATAGCATCTTCTCACCCATGCCTTTTACTTCAATTGATTCATTTGACAAGGCCTACTAAGGCTCAGCAATCTCTCCCAATGCAATCGGTTACGAACCTATCCTTTGGAACTCCGAAGACTTTCCAAATCGGAACGTCGCTATGAATTTCGTTTTTCTGGGTAAAAAGGAGGATGTAGAAACATCCTCCTTGCTTAAGATTGCTTTTTTAGATTGCTATGCCATTACAAAAAAAAACATAATTACGATTTCAGCTTAGGCCCCTTTTTCCGAGACAATGTTGAATTATCGGGCAAAAGCGACAAAAAAGCCAGATTTTGGACTTCCAGTCTTAATTGTCATTTTGACAATTAAAAATACTAAAATAAACAAATAATGCAACCGATTGCAAAAATTTATTTTATTTTTAAGCTTCCGGAGAAGAAAAACCGGGGTTCCATATTTAAATGACCATAATTCTATGTTTATTTAGGTATGATTCGTTACACCCGGCACCTAATTTTGATTTTTTAATAACGATTAGCCAATGATAAGGAGAGTTTCGCTTATTCTCGCTCTTTCGACAGTGCTCCTGGCGGTGTGTGGGGACATTGAAAAAACCGCAGCACAAAAAGTTCCAACTCGTTCTCTAAAAGACCTCTTTAAGGATGATTTTCTAATAGGCACTGCCATGAATGCCCGGCAAATTGAAGAAAAAGATAGTGCAGGAAACGGCCTGATAATACGGCAATTCAATGCGGTAACTCCCGAAAATGTTATGAAGGCGGAGATAATACATCCAGGCTGGGATAAATACAATTTTGATCTTGCTGATAAACTGGTCGCCTTTGCCGAGAGGAATAATATAAAAGTAAACGCGCATAATCTAATATGGCATAGTCAACTCCCTCCTTTTGTGCGCAACATGAAGAATACAGATTCTGTTCGCCAATATTTTGAAAACCATATTACCACGCTCGCAAGTCGTTATGATGGTAAAGTCTATTCCTGGGATGTCGTAAATGAAGCCCTGGATGAAGACGGAAGTTTGCGCAAATCTATTTTTCTTGATAAACTTGGTGATGATTATGTGGTGGAAGCATTTAGACTGGCCCAAAAAGCAGCGCCGCATACAAAACTTTACTATAACGATTATAACATTGAACAACCTAAAAAGAGAGCGGGTGCTATTGCCCTTATAAAAAGGATACAGGCCGCAGGCGTGCGGATTGATGGCATAGGCATCCAGGGACACTGGCGCGCTGATAAGGTGCCGATGAAGGACATTGAGGAAAGCATTCAGGCTTTTTCGGCTTTAGGCATTGATGTGATGTTTACTGAACTTGATCTTGGCGTTTTGCCTAACCCATGGGATCATCAAACAGCTGATGTGAGTCAAACGGCAGCGGGAAATGAAAAGATGAATCCTTATGCAAATGGTCTACCGGATTCAGTTGCGCAAATGCAGGCGAAAGCTTATAAGGATTTGTTCACCTTATTTTTGGAATATAAAAAAAATGTCACTCGCATTTCATTCTGGGGCGTGAACGACGGTCAGTCATGGCTTAACAATTGGCCTATTCCCGGCAGGACTAATTATCCGTTATTATTTGACAGAGACTTTAAGCCCAAGCCGGCGTTCTACAGTGTCATTGCAACTGCAAAAGAAAAATAAACTCTATCTATCTAATTAAAATTTATGAGCGTTAAGGATTTATCAGTCAAGGCAGTGGCGGCCCCACGCAAACTGCCTAACAAATCAGAGAAATTATCAGTTTTTGAAAAAGTTGGATATAGCCTGGGTGATCTTGCTGCGAACCTGGTCTTTCAAACATTGGTTACCTATCTCGCCTATTTCTATACAGATATTTATGGGCTTGAACCCAGACAGGCATCAGCACTCATACTTACAGTAGGATTAATAGCAGCATTTTGCTTCAACCCAATTGTCGCTGCACTAGCTGACAGAACCAATTCCAGATGGGGAAAATTCAGACCCTGGATATTGTTCACGGCCATCCCGCTTGGCGGAATTGCATTGCTTGCATTCAGCACGCCCCATTTTTCCAAAGATGGCAAAGTAATTTATGCCGTTGTGACCTACACGTTGTTGCTCTTGTTGTATGCAGCCAACAATCTTCCCTATTCCGCGCTGAGCGGTGTCATTACCGGGAATATGAAGGAAAGAAACAGTTTGTCTTCATATCGTTTTGTGGCCGTAATGTTTGCTCAATTTTTTGTCCAGGTATTCATGCTGTCAATCATTGAATCGGCTGGCCATGGTGACAAGGCTGCAGGTATAGAAAAAGTCATGACATGGCTGGCAATAATAGGGACAGTTATGTTGCTGATTACTTTCTTTACTACCAAAGAACGTATCGTTCCAAGACCTGAACAAAAGTCTAGTTTGAAAGAAGATTTAGGTGACCTGGCTAAAAATAGGCCCTGGGTAATTATGCTTCTCCTTACAACATTGGTGTTTATAACACTCGCCATGAAGGGCGGCTCTTATGTTTATTATTTTGAGAGCTATGTGGACAAGGAAAGCCTAAAGACATTCGTAAACCCTATCATTCATTTTTTGTCGGGTATTGGACTAAGTTTTTTTGATAAAGATCCGGTTTCTGCAGGCTTTGGTTTATTCAATGCTGGCGGTATCATTTTCATGATTGTTGGAATCACACTTTCTAAAGGGTTTGCAGATAAATATGGCAAGCGCGATGAGTTCGGCGTTTCCCTGTTCATATCAACATTATTTATACTGGCCTTCCTTTTCATTCCGCCGAAATCGGTGGCGTTAATGTTTGTTTCGCAAATTTTGCATGGATTTTTTTATGGACTTACCATTCCGATATTATGGGCAATGATTGCAGATGTGGCAGACTACAGCGAATGGAAAAATAACCGCCGGGCTACAGCAATTATTTTTTCTGCCATGATGGTGGGTTTGAAGGCAGGCCTCAGTATTGGCGGCGCTTTACTTACCTGGATCCTTAGCATCTACCATTATGTTCCTAACAGTGAAGTTCAGTCTCCTGAAGCAATCCATGGAACGCAAATGCTGGTAAGTGTTTATCCTGCTATTCCGTTTTTAATCGGTGTTGGTTTGCTGTTCTTCTATAAAATAAATAAACCGATGGAAGTGCAGATAGAAAATGATTTGAAACGCCGGAGAGTTGCATGAGTCCAAAAATATTCCGATAATCTAATACTTGCATTATGCCTGAAGAAAGTATTGAACATATTGACTTCGATGAATTAAACAAGAAAGCCATATCAAAGCCCTTGGTTGAACATATTTACACAGCGGATCCTTCTGCGCACGTGTTCAATGGAAAAATTTATATCTATCCTTCGCACGATGTTGATGCGGGCGAAGCATTTGATGATTTAGGCAGCCATTTCGCAATGGAAGACTATCATGTGATATCTATGACCGATCCTGATGCGGAAGCCAAAGACCACGGCGTCGCATTGCATGTAAAAGATGTGTCCTGGGCCGAAAAGCAAATGTGGGCGCCCGATGCAGCTGAAAAAAATGGTAAATATTACCTCTTCTTTCCAGCAAAAGATCACAATGGAATTTTTAAGATTGGCGTTGCCCTAAGCGACTCGCCAACCGGCCCGTTCATTGCTGAAGCCCACCCTATTAAAGAAAGTTTTTCAATTGATCCCGCTGTGTTCAAAGATGACGATGACTATTATTACATGTATTTTGGTGGTATCTGGGGCGGCCAATTGCAACGCTGGAGAACGGGAAAATTTAATAACAAAGAAGAGGAAAGTCCCACCGCGCATCTTCCCCCTGATAATGAACCGGCACTTTGCGCAAAGGTTGCAAAACTTCGTGACGATCTTTTGGAGTTTGCTGAAGCGCCAAAAGACGTAGTAATAATTGATGAAAATGGCAATCGATTATTGCAGGGTGATACACAAAGAAGATTTTTTGAAGCATCCTGGTTGCACAAGTATAAAGGCAAATATTATTTTTCATATTCGACAGGTGATACGCATTTTATTTGTTATGCGATAGCTGACAATCCTTATGGACCTTTTAAATATGGTGGAAGAATTTTAAATCCTGTCGTAGGCTGGACCTCTCATCATTCAATTGTTGAATTTAAAGGCAACTGGTATTTGTTTTATCACGATAGCAGTCTTAGTAAAGGAGTGACTCATTTACGCAACATTAAAGTTACCCAATTATTACACGATGAGAATGGTTATATAAGGACGATAGAACCCTATGGCGGTATAAAAGCACAGTCGTAACAAGAGTCAGAGAGGCCTTTGAAAAAATTTCACCCAGGTTCTTAAAACTACCTTTGGGGAAATTAAAAATCAAAGCAGTTACATGAAAAAGTTAGTATACGCCATTAATCTAACCATCGATGGCACTCTCGATCACACCAGTGGTACGCCTGATGAAGAATTAATCTGGTATTTCGCGGACCTCATGCGAAATGCTGGAATGCTCGTCTATGGACGTGTAACATATCAAATGATGGTTCCCTATTGGCCGGATATCTTGAAGAACCCCTCCGGAGAGACAAAATCCGATATCGAATTTGCCACGGTATTCGATTCCATACCGAAGGCCGTTTTCTCACAAACGTTAGCCAGCATAGACGATAAGAATTCCGTCCTTTATCGAACAAAGGTGGAAGATGAAATACTAAAAATGAAAAAGGAGCCCGGTAAAGATATTTGGACAGGGGGCGTGGCGCTGCCGTCACACCTGATTAATCTCGGGCTGATAGATGAATATTTTTTTGTCGTCCATCCTGTCATCGTGGGCAAAGGAAGGAAGTTGTTAGAAGGTATAAGCCTGCCAAAGAATTTGAAATTGAAGCTTGTAGATTCCAAGATTCTTAAATCGGGATGCGTCGTACTTCACTACCAGAAGTAATAATATAAGCAAGCTCAAATTGAGAACAATCGCCCGATAATAGTTTGCAATCCGGGCTTAAGTTGGCGGGGATTTAATGAGAATTTTGCGACCGGATTTTTCAGCCTTTCTTTCTGGATAGAATCGCAATCCTGTTCCAATATTTGGCGCTGATCCTGCATCAACTACGGTTCGACCCCCAACCTCAAATCAGATGAAGCCATCTGGAAAATAGAAACTTCGATTGCCGATTCCCAACCGGCGCTACAATCAAATTCATCTTTCCTTCTCCCGGGACACGCCAAAAGAACTGGCGG
>PSRA01000157.1 GCA_003175695.1 Bacteroidota bacterium
GTAGTGGCGCAGCCCGGTAGCGCACTTGTATGGGGTGCAAGGGGTCGCTGGTTCGAATCCAGTCTACCCGACTTCGCCCGCCAAAGCCGTAGGCTAGGCGGGCTTTTTATTGCATTTTCTCCGCTGCGGGCTTCGACTGGCGAGGCCAGGCAAAATTTGCACATTGAATTTTCCGTTTGGAAGTGAGTTGCTACGCATTGGGGCAGCCGAAAAATAAAACGTACCCATCAGCATCCTCTATTTCAAAACCTCTCAAATTATCGGTATTGTCGTGAATAGGTTTTCTAAATGATACGCCGTTAGAACGATATTCATCAAACAACTTATCAGGTTCTGAAGTGCCAATATAGGCATCCCAGGGTGACCATTCATGACGTGTATGATTAGGAATGGGTTTCACATCCTCAGCAATTGCCTTGAGCATGATTGAAATATTGTCACGACCAACAATAGCCCAATATGGATTATTATCCGGGCCTGTATACCTGACTTCAAAACCAAGCTTGTTCACGTAGAATGAAACCGAAATTTTCAAATTGGCAATAATAAAAAAGGGTGATATATGAGTGAGATTTGCCATTGTCTAAAACTTAGTTCCTTAAAATTGCAGATCACATCGCAAGCTGCTAGTGTTTTTGTTTAACAATCGGATGTTTTTTCCGTACACAGGATACTCAATCAATTGAGTAATTATAGATATTTCTAATTTAATGAATTTGTGCGAATACATTTCAGTTTTACCAGGTCGTTGATGCGCCAAGTTCGTCGCTGTAATCAGTTCTATTTAGTTCCAAGAGGAGTTTCCTCTGGGAATAGAATTTGAAAGTAGTAGACGGAAAAGTATTGCGAATATCTGACGACTCCCAAAATGAAGCGATGCAACTTAATTATTTTTATCTTTAAGAAAAAAATGTGGGACATTTCACTATCGACTTTGCAAACTATCAAAAAGTAGATGTTCGTTGGGGAAAAGTCCGGAAGTTGCGCGTACCCTTTTTTCGAAGAAGAAAACCTCATGAATTGACCGTCGCAAGAGGCTATATCGTTACTATTGGAGAAAACAAAGAAACTCAAAAAATTTATCGTCTTTTTAAATTCCAAACCGGCGAATGGTTTACAGATCCAGACGGTATTGGAAAGCTTGACACGGAAGAATTACTTCAAATTAAAGATGCCATTCTCCGTAAAGAAGTCAGCGGCGTATGAAACGCTGTTATTTATCGGCGAGAAAATTCAAAATGATCATCCTTGGCGGGTATTCATGTTTAAAATAAAAGAGAGAAAGCTTTTGGCTAGTTACTTTGGTAGAGGGTCCCGTGGAATCATGTCCAGGGTCAGAAGCCACTGCCGGTGGTGCGTGAGATGTGGGGAGTCGTCGAGTAATTGTATCAAGAAAAGCAAGAAAAAGAATTCAAACCGCTTGTTCGATGGTGCCCAATTGCAAAATGGTTGGAAGAGTAATGCTCTAAAAAGATCATAAAACTCAAAAGGAGCGTAAAAACGCTCCTCGTTGTGGAGTTATTAAATAACTACCTGCTTAACCACTGAATAAACAGTGTATCTTTATGACCCTAGGCTATAACACTTCGGGCCTTCTTATTGACGATCTTCTAAATACCGGTACCGGCTCCAACACTATTTTTTCGGGTCGCGCATGGATAGATTCCTCGCTGCCCATCAGCTTCATTAATAATTGTACCGACTCCTTCCCCATCAGCACAGTTTGCTGATCAATAGTCGACAAGCCGGGGGTAATATACTCACCGAAATGCTCATTCGCAAATCCAATCACGCCTACTTCTTCGGGTATTTGGATATTCATCTGCTTCAGTTCCTGAACAGCGCCCAAGGCAGTAAAATCTTCCACCGCAAAAACGGCATCAGGCATCTTACTAGCGGCAGAAAAATGGCGAATAGCATCCTTCCCCGACTCAATCGATACATTTCCGTCAAAAATTAATTGCTCATCCGTCTCAATTTGATAATCACTCAATGCTTTGCGGTAACCTCTTAGCCGGTCATTAAATATTTTGATATGTTGCGGGCCTGAAATATGCGCAATGCGATTAAAACCTTGTTTGATCAGGTGTTCGGTAGCAACATATCCTCCTTTAAAGTCATCAATCACTACAGATGGAATGCCAAGGTCGTCATTAGCCCTGTCGAAAAAAACCAGCGGCACATTTCGTTCCTTTATTTCTTGGAAATGTGAAAAATCATGGGTGTCCTTGGCAATAGAAGCGAGAATACCATCCACCCTTGCACTTAGGAACGTCTCAATGCCCTTGGCTTCGTGATCTCCTTTTTCGTTGGATTGATAGATCAGCACATTGTATCCTTTCGTATTCGCTATGCTCTCAATGCCATGGACAACCGAACCAAAAAAATTAATTTCAGCACTTGGAATAATCACACCAACCAACCAGGTTTTTCCTGACCGAAGTGAGGATGCGATCCTGTTCCGGCTATAATTAAGCCTTTGTGCTGTCTGCTGCACAGATACCTTTGTCTTGGCACTGATTCCAGGATGATCGCTAAGGGCACGCGACACTGTCGCCGGAGTTACATTCAACTCTTTAGCTATATCCGATATGGTCGTCTTGTAATTCATGCTTTCTATTTGTCTATGTGCCGATGTGTTCAAAAACTCTTTGAGCTCAGTGATCTCTTCAATCACTTTAGCACATAGGCACACAGGTTTAATAATCGAAAATCAGCTTAAGCTCGAGACGTCTATGATTGGTCTTCTCTTTAATCTCCTGCATTAATTTAACTCTTTTCCCCCAATCAGAAAATTTTATCCGATTACTTTACAACATCAAAAACAAAAGTCCCTACCCCCGCTTTTCCGAAGGCATCCAATCCCTGGATCACGCCTAAATACCTACCCTCCTGATCTGAAGTGTAAAACCTGATTTGTTTTTCCGCCTTCGCATCAGTTGTTACATTGGGCGACCAAAACAAAAGATTCCTGAAGTCCGGGATCCGGCTGCTAACCTGGGTGGGGGTTTCATATGACGGAGAATAAAATTCTCTCTGCAACTGCAATCCCTCATATTCCAATACCATTGCATTCGGATCGAGTTGAAAACCGCCTAAGTCACCTTTATAAGTAGAATAGTTAATGATGCCGCCTGTATTTAGCCGGCCCAGGAAATAACGCCTCGTCACCACTTCAATCTTCTTAACTTTCAAAGGATCAAAATCGATTACTTTATTGATGTCAAATACAGGAACGCCATCAATCATTACCAGTGGATCCTCTTCAAAGAAGAGCCGATAAGGATCATTGAATACCCTGAAATAAAATTTTTGTTGCTTTCTTCTTAGTGATACCCCATTCACATATTCCCTCATCACTTCTTCCATCGTTCTGAATCTTGTGTAGTCATCCAAAAAATATTTCCTGTCGGGAGTTCCATAAAACGCTGTACTATCTGACATTTTCGGCACCGTGAACTTCTGCAGGTTTTCCGTCAGGAATGCATTTTGAACCTGCATGCCTACGCTATGAGCGACAAGATCTTCCTCAACACTTTCATTCAGATTAAACTCAGACGGTTGACTAGCTGAGTATTTTTCAGCAAAGGGGCTCATTACATCTAACCTGTAGTTACTGTCCTTTTGGTTTTCCGTCTGCATCACAATCTCATCAGTGCCGTAGAAATTCTTCATATCGAATTGCAATTGCCCCCGGGTATTGCTAAGTGCAGTTCCCAATTGGAAATTATATCCTGGTGCAGCCAGGTATGTCATGATGTTGTCGACAGGCTGACCAGATCTTTTGTCAGAAATTCTGCCGAGAATGATATGGCCTTCGTATTCTGGCGCAAACTCAAATAGGGGAGTTTTTCTTTGCAGAACGTCTTCCCAACGAAACCTTCTCCACCCATTGACGAGCATCAGATTATCTGTCGCCTCGCTCAGTTCTTTGCTTTCCGGAGACAAATAGTATTCTGGCGATTCAATCCGTCCCCGCAATTCAGAACTTAACCATAGATAACTTAGAATATTATTTTGGTCGGACAATTCAAGGGAATCTATGCGGTAAACTGAAATAGACATAGTCGATTGTGTTCTCTTCCCTTCATCTTTTGTTTCGACATTGACAATCACTTTCTTCCTGGTCGAATATTCCTGCTGATCAGCATAGCAGTTTACCTGCAAGGCTTTTGGCTTTTCAAAATACAGTCTTTCACATACTGGTTGCCGTTGCCCGTCAAAGATGGTCATGTCCGTTATGCCTTCTCCCAACTTATTCTTATCAAGGATGAATTCGGCACTTCCATTAGATATCGACCTGGCTTCCGCTACCTTCACAATTTGGCTACTGTGAGCAAACAAATAAACATAGCCGTTAGTTCCCTCCTTGTTGGTTTGTACATTCAACACCAGCTTTCCATCGGGGTTTTCACTCAGGTGCATGACATATCCCTGGTCAAATGCCTGTGGAAAATCACTGACCATAACAGTGTTCGCTCCTGCATGAAAAATGGCCTTGTATTTTTTGCCAGCTTCAGGCTTGAAAGTAAATCGTCCCATGCCAAACCGTTTTGGCTCAAAACTCGCAACCGTGTTATTATCCTGGTCAATCAGGCTGGCCTTCCCTTCGATTCCCTTTCCATAAGCATCCGTCATTTTGAACGCAACTTCACTTTGAATACCATTGACCAGGTTCCCTCCTTCTGGAAAGAATTCAATATGATATTGCAGACTGGAATCATGACTTCTCTCACCCAATCTTTTCATTGGATTTACAATCGTCAGGTCTTTTTCAAAAAAGAATTCAGGACTATAATTTTTCATCCAATTTGTATAGGCTACCAGTTTGTAATTCCCAGAACTAAGGGTTAGAGGAATAAAGAGAGAACCACTACCCATACCCTTTTCCAATCCGATTTTGGCCTGCAGCACCGGTTTCTGATCCCTGTTGAGGATTTCCAGGTAAGCTACTTTGCTTAGGTCAAGAGGCTTTCTGAATGTGCCGTCCACATCATAAATCTTAAACCAAATGATCTCGCCCGCTACATAAAAGGCTTTGTCGGAATGAACGAATAATTTTTCAACCAGGTTTTGCTGCTTGTAATCCTGAAATTGAGCCGCAATGGAGTCAAGGACGGGTTGCTGCCCTGAACAATTAAAAGAAAAAAGTGCGGCAAAATAAAAGGCCAACAGGAATCTAAACCTTGTTCTTATTAAAATATTTCTAAACGTATCAATCATTTGTTCATCAATATATTTTTCTATCAATTATTTTTCATTGCCAAAATGGAGGCTTTACATTCGTGCCACCATGCACACGGCAATCAGCGCAATCAGGTGTAGAGATGATAAAGTCGAAGGGTGGTAAGCTCTGCTGATCAATTGGCAGGTATGCCGCGGGACCATTGCCATTACCCAAATAAAAGCCTATACTATCCGGTGGCACTTGAAGTTCAGTGCAT
>PSRA01000023.1 GCA_003175695.1 Bacteroidota bacterium
GCCATTGACGAAATTCACCATCCAGGCATAGGTGGAGAGCGAGGCGTGTTCGGTTGAAGTCCAATACCAGCAATTCTCAAAGGCCTCGGCACCGCCAGCACGGAACAGTTCAGGGGTATACTTGCGGTTCGGGCCAAGGTTGAGCCATATCCGCATCTGATCATCGCGGGAGGGTAGTTGCCAGTCGTCAACACCACCGATGCGCAGCGAACGGCAGTATTGTGCAGCGGGATGATTGTCATCATTGATGAGTTCACTGTTGGCAAAGCCGTCATCGTCACTGAGGGTACCATCTGAGGTACCGCGATTCCTGAGCTTGTACGCTAAGTTCATTTTTTTGCCTTCTGCCTTTGGGGCCACGATCACAACATAACGCTCTCCGTTCAGCATATAGTCCGCTCCGACAAAGCCGCCACCAAAGGGCATGCCAATTGCGGGTATAGTCACTTTCTTAGCCATGGGTAATTTCTCCTTTAATTGATAAATGGTTAAATTGTTAAAGTTTCAATCTGCGGACGGCACGAACCCCACAATAGTAGCTCTTATTGGTGGTGCCCTGGCCGCCACCGTCGAAATCCACCACCCAGGCATAGCTGGAGTTCGAGGCGCGTTCGGTTGAAGACCAGTACCAGCACTCCTCAAAGGCCTCGACACCACCAGCACGGAACGGTTCCGGAGTGTTTTTCCGATTCGGTCCAAGGTTACGTTCGCCCATGGCCAACTCGTCGCGGGATGGTAAGGACCAGTCGTCAACTCCGCCGATCCGAAGCGAGCGACAGTACTGAGCAGCAGGGTGGTTGTCATCGTTGATGAGTTCACTGTTGGCAAATCCATCAACGTCACTATTGGTACCGTCGGAAGTGTAGAGGTCGCGGATCTTATACAAGAGATTCATCTTCTCGCCTTCAGCCTTGGGGGCGAAGATCAGGGCATAGGGACCGTCGGGGGCATAGCCAATCCCGCCTAAAAAACCGCCACCGAGCGGGGAGCCCAAAGGGACAACGGGATCGGCGAGATAAAGCCTGGTGCCAACAGACAAGGTTACATTCGGTTCGATTTCGATGATGTTGGTCCATCCTGGTTGGTTGTTGTTGATCACTGTTGCGATTGGTTTCATGAGTTTCTCCTTTCATTTTAGAGGGAAATACCCCCATCTGGCGTAATTTTGTGGCAGATTTGCCACGTTTTTTATAACTACCGCTGGACCGGGCAAGCCGGTCAGCTGATCGTTGTACCGCTCTAGTCACGGCTTCCACATGCAACGCGGACATTCTTCCATGTCGGGTCGGTCGTCATCGTTCCAAAATTCCCGCCCACACTCAGGGCAGACGCGGTTTGTCTTCGTACACTCCCGGCACTCGCAGCCGTGGAGATGAACACCGTGGCGGTCAACCTTGCGCTTTCCCATGTCAGGCCGCCTTATCCATGACAACCGTGACCGTGTTCACCATCGTTCCGCTTGCCTTAAACGATCCCGCCGGGTTGTGTTCCATGAAGCCGTACCGTTCAAGTAGTTCCCGAAACTCAACCGTTTTCCTGTTTTCGCGGAACGCCACCGAAGAGGCCATGATTGCCACCAACCGCCCGCCAGGTTTGACGAACTTCCAGGCATGCAGCACATGGTCAATGTCTGCCTGTTTTTCAAATGGCGGGTTCATCACCACCCTGTCATATTCCGGGGCCGGAAGCACATCAAAGAACGTCCCTTCGTGCAGCAGGTGATACCCTTTATCCCGCAGAACTTTGGCATTATCCGGCAGCAGTTCAACGCAGGAGACGGCGCAGCCTGTCAGGTGGTCAGCAATTCCGCCTTGTCCGGCAGACGGTTCCAGCACGGCTTGCCCCGGCTCCACTTCCGCAAGTGCAACAACATGCTGTGCCAGTTCCGGCGGCGTCGGGAAATATCCGTACTTCTGCGGTGGAACGATCTCCCCGGAAAGCAGAACCTGCTCAAGCGCGTCGGTCGGGTCTCCGTCGTAAACGTGCCCCTTTGCCTTCTTGTTCCACTTCCCGCCCATGTTCTCCAATACCGCATTTACCGCTAGGTACTCTTTCCTATCCAGTTGGCCGCAGGTTAGAAAAATCACGTTGCCCTCAACAGTAACGCGGCTCAGGATTGCCAAGGTTTTTTCGTCAATTTGTTTTGCCATTTTCTTTCATCTCCTTTGAAATAGATTGCTTCGCTGGTACAACCAGGGTCAGGACCGGAGGGGTAAATCTCCCCCGGTCACCCCGCACTCAACACCAACTCCATCCCGGCCGCCATGTAGAGCAGCGGATCCGCGCCATACTCCGCCGAACGATGGGCTAACCGAAGGGTTGAATCCAGCGGTTGCAGGTTGGTACAGGCCATGTGGCGGGTAATCGCGGCCTTATACGGTTCTATTTTCACCGGGTATGCATCTCCCAGTGCATTCATCGCCTGCTGCCGGGCCGTTTTCAGCTGTTCTGCCAGCTCTACCAGTACGTTCATATATCCCACGAGGGCCTCCCTAAAATGGCTTTCAAATTTGACCTGTATGCGGGGATCAGTCTCGCGTCTTGGCCATCCCCTTCATTCTACTGAGGTCGTTTCGGCAGGCCAGGTGCAGCAAGCTGATAATGTCGTACTCCAGATCGCTGCATATCCGTTCCAATACCTCAAACAGTTCCCGATCCTCCGGCGACTCGAACCGTAACGTCACACTCGGGATCTCGGCTGCCGCCAGTTCCTCCCCGGGAGAGGAGTCCTGCACCATCATCCCCGCCGGCTGTTCCGGCAGCCCCGGACAACCCGTACAGGCCCCGCACGTCTTTCGATTCCTGTGACACTGCTCCCTGGTGATGCTGGCCGACAGCCGGTGGCAGGCATACAGAATCAACGTCATGGGTAGTACCCCCGGTCGAAATTCTTCCGCTCCACCCGACATCGGAGCTCATTAAGATTGATGCCGTGCTTTTCCTGGGCGATTCTCAGCGCAGTTTCGCACGAGTGATGCAAATCCATGATCTCCTCAACCGTATGATCGATATCCGGAGTCAGCATGGCCGTCTCGGTTTCCGCCAGTTCGGACCCCATGTGCAGGATCTGGGCAACCAGGCCGTTTTCTTCTACAAAACGGGTGCGGGGAAAATTGAATATCATGCCGCTTGCTCCTTCAGGTGCTGGGCATAGCCCTTGAAAATATCCAGCTGCAGACGTCCCCATTCCAGGGTCTGCTTCTTCATCTCATCCAGGATCCCGTTCAACCAGGCCTCATTGAGCTGTTTGGTAATCTGTCGGAGCTTCTCCCGCAGTTCCGGCCGGTGGTCGTCCAGCCACTGCCACACAGCCCCGTCGCCCCGCAGCGTCTCCGGCCACTTGTCCTTAATTACCGCCTCGATGCGCGTCAGCATCGACTTGTATTCAGCCTTGCATTGTTCAAGCATTGCGCAAACCTCCATTGTCATGGCGCCGCCGATACGACAACCCGGAGCTTCTCCACAAACGCCCGCACCGGGCCGTCACTGCCGCCGAAGAAATCATCGGGTTCGGCCTGCCGCACCATCCCCTTCACTTCCACCAGGTCGCCCTTGGCCACCTTCTCGAGCAGCTTTTCCCCCTGGGCCCAGAGTTCGAACGTCTCCTCTTGCTCCTGGCCGTTGGTGCCGGGACGAACCACCTTCAGCAGGAACCGCTGGCCGCCATCATTCAGGGCCGAGGGTTGGTGCGATACCTCGCCCTTGAGGATAAACACCGCTCGGCGTTCGGATGATTTCCTCTCGAATTCGAACACGGTGAAATTGTTGAACGTGTTCTCGTCCTTGCTGTACTGGCTGATGAAACCACGCAGGACATAGTCCCCCCCGGGGTTGTTGCGAAAGTCGTCCAGCAACGGCTGGTAGCGCTGTTGCCCCCACATGCGGCAGTAGGCCGTCACCCGGCCCGACTTGCCGCCGGACACGTCCATGGTGATCTGGAGATAAGGGGCCCCGCCTGTAGAGGTATCCTCCTTCATCTCCGTGGGCTTGCCGAATACGTGGCCGCTGTTGAAATGCTTTTCGCTCTTCTCGCTCATGCTTTCTTGACCTCCCAGGATGAACAGTGCAGAAACTCGTCGATCTCCACCGCCGCGGCGGTGCATTGGTGATTGTTGTTGTGGATGCACGACTCGTGCAGACAGGTGGTGATGGTTGCCATTATCCCCTCGCCTCGACCGCTTCCACCATCTCGTCCCAGGTGGCCTCGGTATAGATACCGGTGCTGGCTAGACTCGCATGCCCGGCAATTTTCTGAATTGTAGTCAGAGCCACGCCCCGTTCCTGCATCCGCTTGAAACAGGTGTGGCGCAGGCTGTGTGTACTGTAGAGCGCCTCTCCGGTGCTGGCTGTCAAACCGGCCCGGATTATCCACTGTTCCACGGTCAGCTGCAGACTCCGCTTGGCCAGACGGCCGCCATTGCGGGAGACGAACAGCGGCGCATCGTCGCGGATGCTCTCCTTGGCCGCCAGCTTGGTGGCAACATGCCGCTTCACCAGCCTCTGGGCATCGGTACAGATCGGCACGAACCGCTCCTTGCCGCGCTTGGCGATCTCGGCCCGTACGTGCAATTTCTCCTTGCCCCGTACGTCCCCCACATTCAGACCCACCAGCTCGGCAGCCCGCAGACCGGTGCAGAGGATGAGCTCAATGATTGCAGCATCCCGTTCGGCCTTATGGCCCTTGATCTCCCGCACCGTTTTCAACAGGGTTTTCTCTTCTTTTTCGGTGAGATATTTCACGATTGCCTCCGTTTCGTGTTGCGCCTCATGAAGGGTTATCCGGGGAGGGGAGGGCGAGGCGGCCCTCCGTTCGGTTGCAAGCCTATCCCCGGAAGCTTTTTCTCCCCTCCTGGTTCAGGAGGGGCAGGGGGGGGTCACGGCCTTACGCCATCAAGACCGTGAAACGTCTCTTCGATATAGAAGCTGCATTCAGGCAACGGCTTGTCGAGCGCCCAGCAGAACATGAACTTCTGGCAGTAATCCGCCCGGATGATAATGCTGCAGTTGGCCTTGCAGGTCATACAGTTCGTTTCCGGCATGGCTCACCTCCTGGCCCGTTCGTTGTAGAACGCCACAGCCGCCCGCTCATCGGCCTCCGTCTGCGCCCGCAACGCATCACGCACACCCACCTTCTCGTCTATCGCCGCCTGGGGGCTGGTCGTGTCAGGGGTCTGTTCCAGATGGCCAACCACGGCCATCACCAGGACAAACCCCACAAACCCGACTATCACCTGCCACCGCTTGTATCGTGTCTTCATGCTTAGGTCCTCCTGTTCACAGAGTTTGTTCCACGCCGTAATCCGTTTCAGCATCTCGTCCTGGGTTGGAGCCATCAGGATGTAATTCAGATCCATCGGCCCCATCATACGGCGGGGCCGTTCCCCCTTCACCGCTCGCTCGCCTCTTTCACCAGCTGCAGGTAACAGCAGAGATGGTGCATCAGATGCTGTCCCTCACGGTCGATCCGTTTGCGTTCATCGCCGGTAATGATGCCGTCCTCCATCGCCTCATATGAACGCTCCAGCAGGTGTCCGAATTCCTTCACCGTTGTGGAGAGCTGGACTTGCAGGTTTTTCAGGGAGGGGGAATGATCGGGAAGAGGGATGAACAGCCCGTGGAAGCGGTGGGCCAGGTAATGGATCGGTGCCAGGGCATCCTCGCGGGGCGTACCGAGATGCAAGCTGGTTTGCATAATCGTCTCGATCCGATCCAGGGGATTGAACGACCCGGAATCGGAAAAGTCGATGGCGGGCTCCTGCCACTTGCTCACGCTGCTGGTAGACAAATGCAGCGCCTTGGCATGGGCCACCGTCTTTCCTGCGATACTTCTTTGAACTGCCTCGTAGCTCTTCATTACAATCCCGCCTCGATTTGTAATTTAAAAGTGGTCTAGTGGTCGCTTATGATAAACCCAGTATTTATGCGGCCTCGTCCAATGGGTCTGCCTCTTGTGGGAATGGAGCAATCAATCCCTCCGCCAGGGCCGTCTTGATGATCTCGGTGATCTTCGGACCGGCGTTGCTGTCATAATGACCGTTGATCAGGATGTTCACCGTGCGGTAGTTGAACTCTTCGCCATTGGCATGGAAATGACTCCGGCACCAGTTCTTCTGGAACCCGAACGGTTTGTTGTAGAACACTGTCCAGTCGTACCGGTTCGGAGGGAGGATTTCGATTTCGTGGTTTTCTTGCATGAGTGATTACCTCGTGGTACTGTCTATAGATTGTTGGTTATTACCGGAGGAACAATGAAACCTGTTCTCGCTCCTCATGTTGTTGATGGTAAAGAAACCATTCTGGCGGTCTTTCGGTGTGAAAAATGTGGCCTGCTGCTCGCGTTCGATGCGACACTTCACAAGCCGGGCTCCAAAGCGGTCTACGATTGCCCCTGCGGACGCGAGATCGTCCCGGATGAAACCTTTGAAATGGACATGTTGAACTCAGGGAAGAAAATGGTTTCCTGGTTCAAGGGATACGGCTCGACCTCGCCCAAGTCCATATTTGAGGTGCCGCCGAAATTACTTACGAAGCGTTCGAACAGAGACTGAACATCTTTTCCGGTGCAGGTGATTGAACTCATTGTCGGCCCCTTGGCTTGCATACAGTCTATAGACAACAAATAATCAACACAGACGATTATGTCAATAGGAAAATCAACATGGACGAAATAAAAATTGGTGAAAAGTTGCGGGAAGAGAGAAAGAGAAGGAAGCTCACCCAACAACAATTAGGAGATTTGATAAAGATATCAAAGGATTATGTATCTAGAATTGAGAAGGGTGAAAGGACGCCGAGTGCTATTGTAACGGCTGCTATAGACGATTTTCTGTCGAAAAATATATCAGACAATTCTGGAGTAATCGTAAATGGACACAATGCCCATATTGATATCCACCAGGCAGCTACGGTTGAAGAAGAGAATTTGGGATATGCCGATCCGGTGGCTCAATCATTTTTGAAAGATTGGCTTCGGTTGACAGATGTTGATAAAATGCGAGTCTGGACACTGGTGAGGGAAAAACTGGCTGAAAAGTAAATTAACAGATAAATACATTAAATTGAGGTGAAAGTATGAGAAATATTCTAGTAACAATTATTATCCTAATATCTTCTACCTGTTTTGCTGATGATAGAATGACTCCTGTTTTTGAAAAGATAGATGATTTGGTGATAAGAATTGATAGCGGAATATCGTTAAATAGTTTTGCTGAATCCTTTGCTGAACTAAAAATTGAATACAAAAAAGTAAAAAATAACCCAGAACAGATAAACAATCCTTTACTGGATGACCGTATGAAGTTTGTAATAGAAACACTTGATGATTATGCGAGGGTTTGGAAGGGACAAGAAGTTGAAGGTTTCAAATTTGTTCCGCAAGGTGCCCCACTACTTTCAAGGCATTCGGTGGGACATTGCCGTGTTGATTTTCGAAGCGGTGTTGCTTACGGTATTCCATGTGTAAAGGTTGCCATATTGGATGAGCTCCGTCCCCTGCTTGAAAAGGCGAAAAGCGCTCACTATAACGGCTGGTAATGCCCGTCAACCCCTACAAAATCACCCGGCCGCAAAAAGTCCGATCTGTTTGTCTGCGGGTACTTCCCGCATCGGAGCATTGCTCTTTACAACTGCAATACACTTCCTGATCTGATCACGGAGCGACTTGCTTTTGGTCAAATGAAACGCCAACTGTTTTTCAAGGTGCGGCCACAATGCCCATGCCTGCATCGGATCTTCAGGAATGGGAGCATTGCCATTCAGACCAAAGTACCCTTGTTTGCGGATGGACGGTAGAACTTCTGATGTTACCCATTTTCTAAAAACCTTTGCCTGAGGTTTGTTGGAACGGAAAATAAGATTGTAGAGCCCTGACTCGTTGATAATATTTGTCATCTGATCACCGCCAAGGGAGTAAACTTTACTTACCCCCTTTTCATCATCTTCAAGAGCCTGAAGCGACATTTTGTGGTTTGTCAGCTCTAATATGTCGCACACATCCTTTGCCACAAACCAAGGTTCTCCATTCTTGTCCATCATGGTTCTCACTTCCGGGGTGGTGGCGGTAAAGCTGAAACTCATCATCATGGTAAATTCATTCATAACCTTCTCCTTTTGAGG
>PSRA01000068.1 GCA_003175695.1 Bacteroidota bacterium
ACAATCCTTAACGATAAAATTCTGACAAAATTTTATGATTTCTGCAAAGCTTTTGCCAAATCTGACAGGCTGTCTACGATGAAATCAATGGCCGGGTGGGGGAGTGTGATTTCAGGTTTGGTCGTTCGTACAAATATCGTCTTCATCCCAGCGTTCCTTCCGAATTCCATATCACTGATATTATTTCCTACCATAATTGATTTTGAAAAATCGATGGCGGGAAAGTCCTTTTTTGCTTCAAATGCCATACCCGGATTCGGTTTGCGCATGGGATCATTGTCATCCAGTGAGATGCAGCAGTAAATCTGGTCGATCCTGCCTCCGGATTTTTCCAACTGCTGCAACATCTTTAAATGAATATCATTGAGATCGTCCACTGTCATAAGCCCTTTGCCGACTCCTCTTTGGTTGGTGGCCATTACAATAACATTAAACAATTTTGAGAATACGCTGACAGCTTCCTCCACTCCCTGGTAAAATTCAAATTCTCCCCAATGAAGTATGTATCCATCTTCTTTTTCCACATTGATTATTCCATCCCGGTCAAGAAATAAAGTCCAGTCCTTGTCGATCCTTTGCAAGTCAAGCATATTTAACCCAGTTTTTTTTGCAGTTCTGATTGCGCACGAAAATAATCTTCCGGAATACCAATGTCGATGAAATAGGCATCCTGCTCCATGCCAAACAGTCGATGTTTACCAAGATATTTTTCCATGTAATCAGTCTCAAAAGAGAATTTTTCCGGAAGAGCCGCATCCAGCAGGCTTCCTCTTTTTAAGATGTAAATTCCTCCATTGATGAGCCCATCTGAATAGAATTTCTTCTCCATAAAATGGGTGATCGAATAGTCGTTGTCAACTTCCACCAGCCCATAGCGGCTGAAATTTTGCATTCGTTTCAGGGCGAGGCTGCAATCTGCATTTTTCTCTTGATGAAAATTGTCCAGCTGTCCAACACTGATGCCAAAAAATGTATCTCCGTTCAGGATCAATACATCCTCACTGGTCGTCGCTTCGCAGGCCATGCGGATGGCGCCTCCCGTCCCCAGTGGCTCCTTCTCCACTGAAAAGGCGATTTCCAGTCCCTTGGTTCTGGCCATCAACACATAGGACTGAGCATATGCTTCGATTAGTTCTGCCTTATATCCGAGGGCGAGCACAAACCGCCGGATACCCCTGGCTGAAAAATAATCCAACAGGTATCCGATAAAAGGTTTACCATTAACCGGCGCCATGCATTTTGGCAGATCCGGAACGGTATCCCTCAGCCGCGTGCCTAGTCCACCGGCCAATATAATTGCTTCCTTTACCAATGGAAATAAAATTCGTTAAGGTATCGATGGAGAACTCATTTGTGAAAATATTGCTCTTCAACCAACTCGCAGATCACATGGCCCAGCAGGATATGAGATTCCTGGATGCGAGGAGTATTGGTGGAAGGAATATTGAGCAGGAAATCGCTCAGACTTTTCATTTTTCCGCCCGTGTCACCAGTAAAGCCCACCGTGATCACTTTTTTTTCACGGGCAGTTTCAAATGCTTTTACGATGTTGGAAGAATTTCCCGAAGTAGATAACCCAACCAAAATATCGCCCTCATGAGCGATACCTTTGATCAGGCGCGCATATACAACATCGTAACTGTAATCATTTGCAACAGCAGTCAGATAAGAAGTATTGCAATGCAGGGCTTCGGCGGGCAAGGCCTCACGATCAGTATAAAACCGGCCGGAAAATTCTGCTGCCAAATGCTGCGCATCTGCGGCGCTTCCACCATTGCCACAAAAATAAATTCGCTTGCCGTTTTTTAATGCTTTCACCATGGAAGAAACAATTTCTTCCACCACTGTCAACAAACCGTCATCCGACAATAATTTGTTCTTAACTGCTACAGACTCTGATACAATTTTTCTTATTCTATCCTGCATAAAAATTCTATTCAATACAACTAAACTGTCCAGGTAGTGAGACCGTGATCCACAAACTGGTATGGCTTGCACTGACCACCAAACTTTTTGAGCACCTCTATCACCGGGTATTTTGAATTGCCCGGACAATAGAATATCATAAAGCCGCCGCCGCCGGCACCTGAAATTTTCCCCCCTGTGGCGCCTGCTTTGCGGGCTGCATTATAAATTTCTTCCATTTTTTCGTTGGAAATTCCTTCCGCCATTTGGCGCTTTTGGCGGAAGCCGAAATCAAGGATCTCTCCAATTTCATTGAGTCTTCCTTTCAGCAGAGCTTCTTTCATCATCTGTGACTGAAGCTTCAACTGATGCATAGCTTCAATTGATTCGTCCTTTTTATCCAGTACGTTCTTACTTTGTTTCTCGATGATCCTTGCGGACTCCCTGCTGGTTGCGGTATAATACAAAACCAGGTTATTTTCCAGCTCAAATAAGTACTGTTGTTTTACCCTGAGCGGATTTACAATCACTTTCTCATCCCCATAAAATTCCATATAGTTCACTCCGCCGAAGGTCGCAGCATACTGGTCCTGCTTTCCCCCGGCCATTTTTAAATCCTTACGCTCAATTTCATAGGCCAGGTGCGCAATATCATACTCACCTAAAGGTAAGCGAAGCATTTCAGAAAAAGCACCTACGATCGCGACAACCAAGGTGGATGAAGTGCCTAGACCTGAGCCCGCGGGCGCATCGACAAAAGTAGCCAACTTAAATCCGTGGATGCCTGGTTTGAATTCCTTCTGCACCCGGTTATAGACGCCTTTCAAAAGATCTAATTTTCCATCAACTGGCAAACTTTCGGTCCAATCAAAGGTGTGAGCCAACTTGTGATCGATTGCTTCAAGAATTATCCTGTTCTCGTGCAACGGTTCAATAGTGGCTGACGCATATAATGAAACAGTTGCATTCAAAATAGCGCCTCCATATAAATCGCTATATGGGCTTACGTCTGTTCCACCACCCGCTAATCCAATTCTTAATGGAGCTTTACTTCTGTATATCATCACTTAAATCGGCGATCGTTTTTACAAGATTCCCCCATGAATATTTTTGCTTTTCGTTGCGAAGATGAGGAATAAAATAATTTTCACCTAATTCATAAAAACGCAGGATGGCAGCGGCGATTGACGGGGGATTGGGCTCCGACACGAGGCCTGATTTTTCGTTGGGAACAAGAGCGGGAAGTCCTCCCACATTTGAGACGATCATCGGCCTTTCAAAATGATAAGCCAAAGGTGTAACTCCGCTCTGCGTTGCCTGACGATATGGTTGCACGACGGCATCTGCAGCGCATAAATAATATTTTACCTCGCTATCCGGAATAAAATCTGTTTTAAGGATAAGCTGATCTTCAATCTTCAGTTGTGTGATGAGCTGATCATAGATTTTTCTGTCTTCATAAAATTCACCTGCCACCAGCAACCTGATTCCCGATTTCCGGATACTTTGATCTGCCATGGCCTCAAGCAAAATATCCAGGCCTTTGTATTTTCTGATAAAGCCAAAGAAAAGGATGACCTTATCCTGCTCTGCCAAATTTATTTTTGCGTGGTTATTAAGATACTCCCTCGCTTCTTTTTTAGATATGATATTTCCAAAATTGTCATACAGGGGATGCAGGACTCTGACGGCCGGTTTAGTCAGTTCGAATGTTCTTAAATCATTCATCACTTTCTCACTCATAGTAATATACGCGTCACAGGATTTGATAAAATATTTTGTCAATTGTTTATCTCCCGGACGCTTTTCATGGGGCAGAATGTTATCGGTGATTGCAATGACTTTGGTATGCTTGTTCTTTTTTACTTTTCGAAGAATGGTACCTAATGCAGCCCCCATAAATGGCAACCAATAACGCACAACGATGGTATCTGGCGATAATTCGCTCAGCTCTTCACCTACGCGATACCAGCTATATGGGCTGACGGAATTGATTTTTGAATAAATGCGGATGCCTTCGGGTGCAGGTTCGCTGGAATATTGAGTAGTGCCGGGAAATAAAAATGAGGGATACTGAAGTGAAAAAGAATAAATCGAGCAATCGAATCCCTGATCGAGAAATTCACGGGCCAGCCTTTGATTAAAAGTAGCCAGGCCGCCACGGAGTGGATGAGCGGGACCTATGATGACGACAGAATTCATGATTTATTTATTCACGCCAGGAAGCGAAGTAAACAAGGCCGCTCGAACGAACGGGGCACTCGCCTTTGCTCACTTTGTAACTTGGAGTGAAATATTTCTATCCCGGCCGTTACAAAATGCCAGTTTTCTTTTCAATCAAATAATGATTTCTTCCCTGGCCATTCCTCGAAATAAGTTCTGCCAGGAAGCCGGTAACGAATAACTGTGTACCTATTATCATGGCTAGAATGGCAAAGAAAAAAAGAGGCCTTTGCGTGAGACCGGTCTTATCAAAAAAGAATTTAGAAATAGTAAGATAGAGGAAGACGATGAATCCGAAAAAAAAGGAAACAGTACCCCAGGTGCCGAAAAAATGCATTGGCCTCTTTCCATATTTTCCAACGAATAGGATCGAAGCCAAATCCAATCCACCTGTCACTAATCTGCCTACTCCAAACTTTGACTTCCCATATTTCCTCTCATAATGCTGAACAACTTTTTCGCCTATCTTTTTGAAACCGGCCCATTTTGCAATAAGTGGAATATATCTATGCATTTCACCATACACCTCGATTCCCTTGACAACTTTGAGCTTGTATGCCTTTAATCCACAATTGAAATCATGCAGATCTATTTTAGAAACCTTAGCGGTCACCCAATTGAAAAAGCGTGAAGGGAGTGTCTTCGAAATAGGGTCATGTCTCACTTTTTTCCAGCCACTCACCAGATCATATCCTTCATTGATAATCATACTCCGCAAGGCAGGAATTTCGTCTGGGCTATCCTGTAAGTCAGCGTCCATTGTGATCACTACCTCTCCCTGCGCTGATCTAAAACCTTCGTTGAGAGCAGCAGATTTGCCATAGTTGCGCTGGAATTTTATTCCTTTAATGTGAGGGCTGGCCTGGCCCAGCTCTTCAATGACGTTCCATGAATTATCTGTACTCCCGTCGTCAATGAGGATTATCTCATAGGAATATCCATTGGCACAGACAACTTTTTGGATCCATGCACACAACTCTGCGAGCGATTCTTCTTCGTTTAATAAAGGAACAATGATTGATACATCCATTCGGAAAATTTCTCCTATTGATTTTCAAACGTTGGCGGATTTTTCTTAACTATTGCTGCACCAATCAATGAGGCAACAACTCCTTCCAACAAGGTGAAAACGATGATCCCAATAATAGCAAGTGGGACAAACAACCTTTTCGTTATATCTATTGATTTGTCTATCTGGTCTTCCGACAATTGGCCCTTTGCCTCCATTTGCTTTCTGGCCTGATCCAGAGCAATATCCTTGGTTTCGGGGAAAATCACAAATATGGACAAAAGAGTAAATATTACGGTAAGACACGCGATGACAGCGCTCGTTTTAAACCCGTGTCCAAATACACTTCCAAAAGTAACATTGTTGTTCATTTGCGAGGCATAGCTGGCGCAGACCCAGATCAGTAAAGCGAACATAATGATGGCTGGTACCCATTTATACCAATTGGCATATTTTAATCCGGCAAATCCTGCGATAATATCCAGGACAAAAAGGATCAATGAAATGATCAGGCCTTTAGTGATGTGGGAAGTGACTTTTTTTTCCATGTTGGCATGATTTGGTTGAACGAATCAGGTATTCAAAAATAATTTTTCCCCGTTAATTATCCCTATCGGACGGCCGGTGAATGTTTTTCCTAAAAAAGGCGTGTTCCTGGATTTGGACCGGCTATTCTCTGAAGTCAGTTGCCAGTTTGATCCCGGGTTGAACAGGGTAAGGCAGGCCCGCTGTCCTTTTTCAATTTTCGGATTGGCAAGGGAAAATATCTTCCTGGCACTGGTGCTCAGCAACTCCACGACCCTTTCTTCTGTTATCCCGGTAAAGACCCATTTCAAAACGGCATAGCTCGTTTCGAGCCCCGTCATGCCAAATTTCGCATATTCAAATTCAAGAACCTTACTATCAAATTCATGCGGCAGATGGTGCGTGGCGATGCAATCTATGGTTCCATCCAAAACTCCCTGACGCAAGGCTTCTACCGCTGTCTGTGTCCTCAGTGGCGGATACACTTTAAGGTTAGTATCGTATTCTACCAGGTCTCTGTCAGTGAAACTAAGGTGATAAGGTGTAACCGAGCATGTCACTTCCAGCCCTGAATCCTTTGCCCGCCTGATATAATCCAGTGACCTGGGTGAACTGATGCCCGTAAAATGAATTTTTGAGGAAGTGTATCCCGCTAATTTTATATCCCTGGCGATAATCAGCTCCTCTGCCATCATGGGCTTCCCTGGCAGGCCCAGTTGAGTTGAGATGATCCCCTCGTTGATCAAACCATTTGCGCCGATACTTTTGTCATCCGGTATCTGCATAACAACCCCGTTAAAGCTTTTCACATATTGAAGCGCCTTAAGTAACAGGCCAGCAGACTGGATGGGCAGAATGCCATCACCGAAAGCAACGGCTCCGCTGCTATGCATGTCATACATCTCAGCGAGCTCCCTGCCTTCGAGGCTCTTTGTGATGGCGCCAATTGGCCATACATTGACCGGAAGGGATTTGGTTTTTTGTCGGATATATTCGACCTGGGCTTTTGTATCTATGGGAGGTTTTGTGTTTGGAATGACAAACACATCGGTATATCCGCCCCCGGCAGCAGCCTGGGCACCAGTTTCCAAAGTTTCCTTGAATTCATATCCTGGATCGGCAAAATTGGAAAAAACATCTACCCATCCGGGTGATACAAATACACCATTGCCATCAATCTTTTGATCGGCATCGACAGAGAGGCGATCTCCAATCTCCTGAATGATGCCTTTTTCAACCAAAATGTCTTTAACTGCTCGATGATGGGAAGATTGCGTATCTAGGATGCAAGCCTGTTGAATGAGAATCTTCATTGAAGCAAGAATTGTGCGAAGATAAGGTTTGTTGGGAGATTTTGACCGATGAATCTTTCCTTAGTGTGATCTTTGAGGGATCTAAAATGAACGATATTTAGCAAATCATGATATCATTTAGGCTATTTTTTTCTATCATGAGAAGTGGAAAATAAAAATGACTATTTTACTTAATAATAGCGTGCGAATCAATTCTACTGATGGACTTATGATCAGGATATGGACTCTATTTTTATTGCTTAATTTTACCGCTGGATATGTCCGCTGCCAAAACGGCAATTCAGATAGCCTGATCTACCAGCAATCTGTAAAAAGCGCGGTAGATTTATTTTACAAATCGATGAATGAAAATATTCACCTCTATAACGGGAGTGAGTATGTGTCATTCAACTATCAAAGCAATAAAAACCCTTTTTTTGTCACCGATTCGTTTGAAGAAGGGGCTCTTTTTTATGACAGCGTTTTGTACCATGCTGTTCCGCTAGCCTACGATATTTATTTTGATGAATTGATCACTTACCGGTATAGGCTACCATACCGTATTAAGCTGGTGCCTGAAAAAGTCGGCTGGTTTACTTTAAATGGTCATACATTCGTTCGGATCCAAGCCGACAGTACTTCCGGACTTCCGGGTACAGGTTATTATGACCGCCTTTACAACGGGAAATCCATGGTATTGGCCAAGAGAAAGAAAATCACCGCCGATATTGTGGTAGAGAATGTCTATTCTTTTCGTTACCAGGAAAGCGATCATTACTTTGTCAAGAAAGACGGAGCATTTATACCCGTGCATAACAAGAAAACCACCATGCACGTATTCAAAGACAGAAAAAAAGAATTGCTCAAGCTACTTAAGAAAAACAAAATTAAGTTCAAGACAAATCCTGAACTGGCCATCGCCAGGGCTGCGGAATATTATGACCAAATAAAGTACTGACAATGCTGTTGGCTTGCGGGCGATTTTTTTTACTGACTGCAGTAGCTTGGCTATTTGCATTTTTACAGGTTTCAGGCCAGGACAGAAAACTGGTCAGCGGTGATTTCCAGGGTATGAACTTTGAACAATTTGTTCATGCCGTGGAATCACAAACCGACTATCATTTTTATTACAACATTTCCCAATTCGACAGTTTATCTATCTCGATCAGTGTTAAAAATAAGCCACTGAGCTTTGTCCTGGATCAAATTTTCCAGCACACAGAATTTCATTATGGCATCGATGCCCAATACAATGTTTTTGTCGTCAGGCGTTTCAAAATAGAGACTCAGCTGCCGGCTGATTTTTTTGCCAGAAAGAAAAATGTTGCTGACTCCGCTGCCAGTTTTGCCGTAACAAATTATTCTGATGATGAAAAGGAGAATGAAAGATTGAAATCATCCCTGGAAAATAAATTATATACGATTGGGATAAGAACGAACAATTTAAAAGGCGGGAACGCTACAGTTGCAGGGTATGTTCGGGACATGAAGTCTGGTGAGGCAATCATCGGGGCTGCTATTTATATCGATAATCCTCCCATAGGAGTGGTCACTGATCAATATGGCTATTTTTCGTTTACGCTGCCCCGGGGCAGACATGTTTTGAAGATCACGAGTGTAGGCATGAAGGATACCAAGAGGCAAATCATGCTCTACTCAGATGGAAAGCTCAATATAGAACTGCAGGAATTCATTCCCAGCCTGAAAGCGGTCACCGTCATTTCGGAAAAGACTTCTAATGTGAGAAGTCTTCAGATGGGGGTTGAAAGACTCAATATCAAAACCATCAAACAGGTTCCTGTAGTTTTTGGCGAAGCAGACGTACTCAGGGCCGTATTAACATTGCCGGGCGTCACATCTGTAGGAGAAGCCAGCACAGGATTCAATGTCAGGGGAGGGTCTGCTGATCAGAACCTGATCCTGTTCAATGATGCGACGATTTACAATCCTTCCCATTTGTTTGGATTCTTTTCCGCGTTTAATCCGGATGTAGTTAAAGATGTGGAACTCTACAAAAGCAGCATTCCTGAAAGATATGGAGGCAGACTGGCTTCCGTTCTTGATGTAACAACACGTGATGGAAA
>PSRA01000213.1 GCA_003175695.1 Bacteroidota bacterium
CAACGAGTCCCGTGGTTTCTACTGGAGCGCAACCTACAGACCAGTCGGGCAGACCTACAGAACTATCAAACATAAAGGTTAATATTTTCTTTCTGGGCTATCAATCGTTTGATTCCATTGGGAGTTACAATGGAAATCCAGACAGATATCAAGACGTGACTGACAGCCTGATTACGAAGGGTATTCTGGACACTGGATCGGTTTCAGTATTCTTCGATCCAAATCCTACAAGAACTGGTCAAAATCCCGAGTGGACGCCTTTGCCCTATCAATTTCCGGACATTGAGGTTGGGCGATTCTGGCACAATATTGATTTTAAAATATCCATGTACAAAGTGAGACTATACTATTTCTTTACACCGTATATAAAAAACGATCCTATTCCCTACATTACTTCAGTAGGGCCGCCGGGTTATTTCGTTAAAATTGTAGTACAAAGCGGGCCACCGGGCTAACAGAACTTCCTGTAGAATTGACATTATTTCCCTCCTTCGATCTATTGTCTTCCGCTCCTAAGAAAAATAATTTTGGAATTGTGGCAAGTAAGCTTTTCTGTTCACACACCTAAACTTGTGATATGAAATTGAAACTAATCCTTCGTTTGATCGCCATAACGGCAGGACTATTGTTCGCTGTCACTCTAGTGCCTGCTTGCAAAAAGTCTAACCGCCAAAGTGCTGACTCTTCTGCAACTATTGCTACAATTCTCAAGAAGTCTCCCAATTCAACATATTTTTATTCAGCGATTGCAGGAGCGGGGCTCAATAATAAATTCAACGGAGGGCATTATACGGTTTTTGTCCCGACAGATAGTGCGTACGGAGCTGCGGGAATAACAAAGAATATCCTGAACGTATGGACAGATAGTGCTTTGAAAAGATTAGTATTGTATCAAACGGCCTTTTCGACTGATTGTTGAAGATAGAAGATGGAGTGCAGCCAGGTTTTTTTTTGTAGAGCAGCCTGCTTGCCCTCAAATCTGATTTTGCCATTTTGAAAAACGACCTGACCGTTTTTTTCTTCAATTCGGTTTTGGTACCAACTTTTTTATTCTTCATTCTTAATTTCTTTTACGACGATGATTTTCCCGTGCTCTTTCGCCAGGTATCCATAATCGAAACAAAAAACATATTCGTCAGCATTTCGGGTGGTAAAATGATGGGTATGGTATTTAAAATCAAATCCTTTTTGCAGCAGAAGTTTTTCGGTTGTGGTCTTTGTGTGATATTCGCCGAGGACATCACGCAGGATGCGACGATTCTTTTTCAAGCGCAGCTCCACGTCACGCATGACGGAGTGCTCCTCCTTTTTCTTTTCATTAAAAAAAGCATTGCGGCATTCGTCGTTGCAATAGCGCTTATCGCTCCTGCCTTTGAGTAACTTATGGCAGTAAAGACAATAAGTTTTTTCCGCTTCCATTCATCTAAAGTTATACAAACCTATCCGTTTCCACACGCTTCTACACGTTTCTATCTATATAGAAATCTTTAAAAACCGACTACGGCACGTTGCTGTCCTCATCTTTGTTCGTGGAATCATTTCTCACCTAAAGCCTGGCCATATAGGGAGCGATCGGGTCAATAATAAATATTTAATCACAATAAAATCAAATGCTATGGTACAGTTATTCGGAAGGATTACAAAAGATGCGGTAGTCAGTGACTTAAGGGATGGAAAATCTGTCGTGAATTTTTCGGTTGCGATCAATGATTATTATAAGTCAAAGGATGGACAGCCAAGAACCTTTACGACCTATGTGAACTGCTCATTCTGGGCCAACACCCGGTCGGCAGAAGTACTCCTGAAAGGGAAATTAATCGAAGTGATCGGGAGGATGGAGGTGAGGGCCTATACCAGCCGGGACGGGATTGCAATTGGTACTCTCAATTTTCAGGTGGCAAATTTCAAGTTGTATGGAAATGCTTCGCGTCCCGCAGAAGTAATTGAGGGAGTTGAACCAGCGAGTTGACTGTTCAGGAGAAAAAAAGAGGGGACGCCCCGGCGAAGGATGATCCGGATCTGTTGGATGATCTTCCATTTTAATTCTTCTGGGTAAAGGGGCGCAGGCCCCTTTGCTCTAATACTCTTGATTGTTCTGCATGCATTCTCCCATCGAGTTCGGATATGGCTGTAAGGAAAGCAAATCCGGCCGAAGGTGGGGTGATGGGCCTTAATTAATTTTCAAAATTCTAAAGCAAACAGGCATGGAAATGAAGACAAAGGAACTGATCGCAAGTCAGGTGGCAGAAGTAGAGCTGATCTTTAAGACACGAGTAAAATCTTCGGAGAGAATTGCAATCAGGGACTCCAAAGATTGTTACCAGGTGTTTAAAGAAATCTGGGACAAGGGGAAGATTTCACTGGTTGAAGAATTTAAGGTGCTATTTCTTAACCGGGCAAACAAGATCGTCGGTTTCCTCGAAGTTTCTTCCGGCGGCATTACGGGAACTGTTGCAGATCCACGTATCATTCTTGTCACTGCCCTGAAAATTCTTGCGGTTAATATTGTTCTTGCGCATAATCATCCGTCGGGCAACCTGAAGCCAAGCAGGGCGGATGAAGAACTGACCCGCAAGATCAAAGGAGCCTGCGGTTATTTTGATATCATGCTCCTTGATCATATCATTCTGACTGATGAGAGTTATTTTTCATTTGCTGATGAAGGAATTTTATGATCTCTTTTTTTTATGCAGAAATTTTTTAATTGGTGGCCCGTTTTCGCCCGTCCAATAAATGGACATCTTGTCTTCCCCTGGCTCTTGAATTTATTTTTGTCTGGAGAGCAGGTGATACAGGCGGTAGTCACTGCAAGGTCCGGCAGCGTTTCCCTTCCTGAACCCGTGAAGATGTACTGTGTCTTACCTTCGAGCTTCCACCTGCCGTCCGGAGTCATTCGGTTTTGGAGAGAAAAATGATTAAAGAGAAGTAATGACAACAGAAGAAAAAAATAATCGCAGTAAATGGGTGCATATTAGATTGACAAAAACCGAACATGAAAAAGTCAAAAAGGAATGCTCCGATTCGACATCTCAATCATTGAGTGCATTTGCCCGCAAAAAATTACTGGGCAAACCAATAACGATAAAATACCGGGACCGATCACTCGATGACTTCGTGACGGAAATGATTTTTCTCAGACATCACCTTGAGTCTACAGTTCAGGCGACAAATCAAACCGCGATTTTTGAAGTGGTGAAAGAAGTTAAAAGTTTAATGAGCAAAATATCAGATGCATGGTCGCAATCATCAACAGCGGAAAAAGTATTGCAAAAGCATTAAGCTATAATGAACATAAAGTCAAGGAATGCATTGCAGAATGTCTGGCAGCTATTAATTTCATTAAAGACGTAGATAGGCTCTCATTTTATGATAAGGAGTGGCATTTTAAAAGACTCACTTCTCTAAATGAAAGGACACAGCTGAATATCCTTCATGTGTCGCTCAATTTTGATCCTTCTGAAAAATTGTCCAATGAGGTCATGGTAGAAATTGCAAAAGACTATATGAATAAAATTGGGTTTGGGGCGCAGCCATTCCTTGTTTACAGGCATCATGATACTGCGCATCCGCATATGCATATTGTAACAACTATAATTAAACCGGATGGAAAGGCAATTGCAATTCACCGTATCGGAAAGAATTTTTCTGAGAACGCCAGAAAGGAAATTGAAATTAAATACGGCCTTAAAAAAGCAGAAACCAAAAACCTTGCAAAGGAATTTGAGCTTAAGCCTGTTAATGCCCAGAAAATTAAATATGGCAAATCGGAAACAATGCGCGCCATAACGAATGTTCTGCTCGCCGTGGTGAATCATTACAGGTATTCTTCACTTCCGGAGCTCAACGCCGTTTTGAGTTTGTATAACGTGAATGCTTTCGGCGGACAGGAAGGATCCAGGTTGTTTAAATTTCGCGGACTTCAATACCGGGTTTTGGATGAGAAGGGTCATACCGTCGGCGTTCCGATAAATTCAAGCAAGATTTATTTTAAACCTACACTGAACTATTTGGAAAAAAAGTTTTCAGAGAACAAAGAGTTTCTTCACGATGACCATAAAAAGAAGATCAGAACCACAATTGATTTGGCGATTAGGTCAAAACGCGTGGAATTTCCAGAGCTGATAAATTATCTGGCTAAAGAAGGGATCTCCACAGTCTTTCGGCAAAACTCAGAAGGGTTCGAAATCACTTTCGTTGATCACCAGACCAAGTGCGTATTTAATGGAAGCGATCTAGGCAAAGATTATGGCGCCGGAGCCTTGAAAAACAGGTGTTCAATTCAAAATGAGCCACTGAAAGTGAAGGAAGAAATCCATGAGCATAGGCAATCTGTTATAAGTAATCCGGGTGAATCTTATTTAATTAAGGAAAGACCTATTGAAACCGGGATTTAAATGCAAACAGGGGAGAGCGAACAGGGTTTGAGAAGCGTGATGGATCTCACACGAGCATTTAGTATTATCATTCTGCTTTTACATTTTTATTATTCATTCTGGACGGTATTTGCCAATTGGAATCTAAGGACCGAGATAACTGACAGACTTATTAAAAACATTGCTTTAACCGGTTTATTTAATCATTTTCTTACAGCAAAATGTCTGGCTTTAGGATTATTATGCGTATCACTGCTGGGAGTGCGTGGAGCAAAAAATGAAAATCTGACCAACCTGAAAGGAGTTATTTGGATTGCATCCGGTATCCTGATTTATTTCTTGACTTACTTATTAATAGACGCTCCCATCGCCAATCAGGATATTGCTTTAATATATTTTTTGTCAACTTCGATTGGTTATGTAATTATTTTGAGAGGCGGAGTATTACTCTCAAGAGTAATCAGGCGAAAACTAAATAACGACGATATCTTCAACAGAGAAAATGAAACTTTCCCCCAGCAAGAAGAGCTGGTCAGTAATAAATATTCCCTTCATCTAAAAACAAAATACTACTACAGGGGAAAAGTCAGGTCCGGCTGGATAAATTTCGTCAATCCGCGCAGAGGAATATTGATCATGGGGTCGCCTGGCAGTGGAAAGAGTTACTTTATTATTGAGAATATCATCAGGCAACTCATTGAAAAAGGATTTGCTCTTTTTATTTATGACTACAAATTCCCGGAGCTGACTGACCTTGCCTACAATCACTATTCAAAATTCCGGGACAGATATCCAAAAGAATCTTTGTTTCATTCTATCAACTTTGACAATCTTTCCTGCTCGGATCGTTGCAATCCTATCTCTCCTACAACCATGAATAGGATCACAGACGCCATCGAATCCAGCAGAACACTTTTATTGAGCATAAATAAAACCTGGATCAATAAACAGGGAGACTTTTTTGTTGAATCGCCCATTAACCTTCTTACGGCTGCAATCTGGTTTCTTCGTAAATATGGTAGCGGCGAATTTTGCACGATACCTCACGCCATTGAGCTCATCCATACGCCATACGATAAATTGTTTTCCATTTTGCAGACTGAAAAAGAAATTGCGACTTTGATTAATCCCTTTGCTATTGCTTTCGCGGACCAGCAAATGGAAACGCTTAACAGCCAGATGGCTTCGGTGAAAATCCCATTGGGAAGGTTAGCATCTCCAGAGCTATACTACGTGTTGACCGGCGATGATTTTTCATTGGAAATTAATGATCCTGAAAAACCAGCTATTTTTTGCCTCGGCAATAATCCTCAAAATCAGGAAGCTCTCGCTCCAATCATATCGCTATATGTAAACAGGCTTAATAAGATCATAAACAAAAAAGGCGTGTATCCCTGCGCCGAAGTCATTGACGAATTTGCGACCATCAGAGCCCCGAGTGTGATGAACACCATTGCAACCGGCAGATCGAACGATATTATTACGGCGATTGCACTTCAGGACTATAGTCAACTCAAGTTGCTTTATTCGAGAGAGGAAGCTGAAGTAATCCTAAATATTACTGGGAATCTGGTCTCGGGACAGGTAAGCGGTGAAACCGCAAAATTGTTGAGTGAAAGGTTTGGAAAGATCATGCAGCCTAGAACAAGCCTTTCCATTAACAGCTCGGACGCTTCAGTGAGTCACTCTCTGCATCTGGACACAGCCATACCAGCCTCACGAATAGCTTCACTTTCATCAGGAGAATTTGTGGGAATGATAGCTGATGATCCAAATTGCCAGATCGAACTCAAGGCCTTTCATTGTAAAATTCAACATGAGACGATTAAAGGCACAAAGCATTCAAATGTTCAAAACTCGATTTTTTGTACCGGTCATGCCGATCCACTTGCCATCCAGAAGAATTATGAACAGATTAAGCAGGATATACAAAATCTCGTTTATTCAGAGATGGAAAGAATATTGAATGATCCTGCTTTGAGTAGCTGTCTGGTTCGGTATTCTTAGGCGGGAAGATAGATCAGCACAACCAAAGACCACGGCAACTAATGAGCCTCTGCCCCTTCACGTGTACTTTTGAATGCAAACTTTTGAAAACTGTGAAGCATAGATCCGGCGAGTATCAGTGCAAGACCGGCCCCCATACCTGCTCTCCACTGCTGAATAAAAGAAAAAAGAATGACTAACGATACTCCACTTCCGCCGAAATAAAGGGGTAGCCATAATTTCTTCGAACTACAACTTTTCCAGAGAATCCACAGGTAAAGGATAATGGAAGCAATAATGAACGGCAATAGCCAGGGTTGCAAGATCCTCGCCTGCGCGCCAGAAATACCAAATGCACTTAAGTAAACCGCCCAGCAAAGCGGGCATTTAGGAAAGAACGCTATTCCAAGAAAAATCAGCGCGGAAAGAATGTTGTGAACAAAACCTTTGAAATAGGATTGAAAATCGCTTCTTTTTTTCCTATCAAGCAGTTTTGAAATCTGATTGATGATTTGCTCCTGATCCCAATGAAGCCTTGTGCTCGCCCAGCGAGGATGGCCATATTGATCGATAAGATAAACTTCTACCCTGTGCCTGTTTACGATCGTGCCAATATAGTTCACACCAAGTCTTAAATACTCCCGCAATAATTCAAACTTTTGAGTTACCCTGAAGCTTCTGTTATCCTCGTCAAGGTACATCCCCCGACTTCTGCAGTAATTATTTAACCTGTAAGGTAAATCAAAGTGTGCGTCGTAGCTTATGGCAGCTGTCCTAACAAGTTTATGCAGGCCTCTTTCACGTAAAAGCTTTTGTAATTGAGCCAGGCGGGTTATCGTGAGTGAGCATTTTGCCGGATTATCGCAACGGGTATAAAAAAATACACAAGCAGTTGGTTTCCCCACAAAGAAGTCCGAATATTTGACGACGTTACCGCTTTGATCCTGTAGTTCAATATGGCCAAGTTGTAACTTCAGATTTCCGGGTCGTCTAAATAATTTCTGCGAACCAAATGAATTGTCTCGATTACAACAATCTGAGATGTTAGTCGGTGCCTTTTTTTCCACGAAAGCCACCGCCTCAGCCAATGTGATTCTATCCCTGGCATTCAGACTGAGACTTCCTTCGTCAAGAAGTTTTTGAAGTTCTTTCAGTGGACCTGAAGCAAGGCTCCCATAAAACCTGAGGGTCTTAATTATTTCAGCTGCGGCTGTCGTTTTCTCTGCTTCTTCAGAAGAGATTGGCAAATCCACTGAAAAGAAATCGTCCCCATGTGAAAGACTTTTGAAGGCCTTGAGAAGTACCGGTAAGACCGCTGGATCAGGCTTTCTTTGTCCCCTGAGTGCCCTGGCTGCGGCCCAGATGAGAAGAGGATGCGATGTATTTTGAAATTCTTCCAGGATATAAGGTAGTTCATTTTGGTCTACGCCTGTTTCCTTCATCGCATTGAGCAGCTGGGCTCTAATCCGAAAAATCCTGCTGGTGCCTTTCTCGGAATAAATGACATGACTTTCCTCGAGTAACGGGCTCAAAGATTTGGCACTCCTTGAACGAATTGCCCGGCAGATCTCTTCATAGATGAATTGTTCTTCTGCCATGGGAAGTTATTTGGTTTTCAGAGCCTGGGTGGACAATTTCTTCAGGCCAATATGATCTGAGTTTTTAAGCTGCTCAAGTGCACTTGAAAATTTTTGGTCTTTAATAATTTCCTTGAAATCGCTTCGAAGTGAGAGCGCATTGAGCGCAGCTGTTCTAATGTCGTTGTCCTCGGTCCCGTCCAATATTACAGATTGGAGAAAAGCCCGAAGCGCTGCCGGATCCAGGGACCCATGCAAGGCCGAAAGACAGGTGAGCCGGAGGTCTTTGCTTAGTTTTTTGTTTTTGAAAATATTTTCTATAGCAGATACTGATTGGGGATCGGGTGACAAGGCAATAACAGCCTCCTTCATGATTTTTTCATTGTGAGTTTCCGAAAGTATTTTTCTGATCGTTGGAAAATGTTCTGCTCTGATATCGAGACCAAGAAGTTGAATCGCTTTTTCCTCAGGAAGGATTGCTTTTGACTGATCTTTCAAACCTTCCAGAAGAATATTTTGAAGTTGTTCATCTTTATAGGATGCAAGCTTGGCTGCAGCATGGTTCAAAAGTTCTGGATCTTTACTTGCAAGCAGTTTGCGAAGTACTGTTTTATAACTGGCCAAATTTTTTGCCAGTGCAGGGGAACTGAAACTCACGGTGTATAAAGCATTCATGGCGCCCCGCCTGATTAGAGCCGGTTCTTTCTCATCGCCAAGAATATTTATCAGATCTGTAACCGCCACATCACTTGTAAATACATAATTCGTTAATTTTTCAAGCGCCTTCAACCTGAGGCTGCTATTTTCTTTCTTGTCAATAACAAGGCTATAAGCCTTTTTTACCAGGTCCTGGTTGTCCGGATCAATCGAGGGAATATTATCCAGGGCGCGGGCTATCGCGGGGGCCGTATTGGCTGCCATCAGCTGGCTTGCGAGTTGGTTCTTTTTTGTATTCTCGGAATCTATGTTCTCCATAACCAGATTCATTTCAGGTGATGCCGGGGCTACTGCCGGTGTCGGCAATACAAATTTAATAGTATCGTAGTCCGCGAAAATTGGTAATCCTCCATTATATCCCTGGTAGTCTATCATTTCCCAAACTGCCGGCACTACGGTAGGCGATGCGGCAAAAGAGTTTTGCGGAAATTGGCCGCCAGGTGCCGTCGGAGGTCGAGTACCAGTGGTATTGCCATTCCAAGGCCACATGGTGTCATTGGCAAAGTCGCCAATATTTTGTGAGTCTCCGGACGCCCAGGCACCCTGATTTGGATAAGTACTTGTATTCGTTTTGTCGTAGCGATTGTTGACAGCTTGCCAAAGTGCCCAGATGCGGTCGACATTGCAATGCAGCATAAAAAATAGCGGGTCCTGCGGAGCAGTAGGTGGTGATGTAATGGGACCCGAAGGATCAAAACTTACATGCGCATATCCATGGGGGTTATTTTCCATTACTCTGAATTTCAAAAAATTGCTGCTTACGCCCAGGGTGTGCTGGTCGTTACTGATACTTCCATGGGAGTTGTTGGCAGCTGAAGTTTGAACCGGAAACAAAGGCTGGCGAATTACCCCCGTGCTACCGCCAATTGTCCAGGTGATGAGGGGATTGGTGGGACTGAAGGATAGCAGACCAGTTCCGGTATCGGCACCCATAAAGTCTGCAGTAAATAGGTTCGGTGCGGCTTCATCAAATTTCCAGTAAGGGAGAGTGACAGAAGGATCAATTTTCTGAAGTTGCCTTTCCAGGTCGAGTACATAAGCCCTGTGCCAAGGAAGAAATGAACACCTGGGAATATTGCTTGACGTGTGTATCTCGGAATCGGCGGCTTCATTATGCATATCAAGAAAATCTTTGTAAGAAGGTATGCCTGTAGTCAGGTTTAACTTAGCCATTGCTGTTAGAAAACGATCCCGCTCAGCAGCTGTCAAAATGTTTGCGTTCTTTCTGATTCTGACCATGAGTGTCGCTTGTGCTACAGTGGCTCCGGTACTGTCTATGGCTTGTATGGTGACATCCTGGTCATCGACACTTGCCTTTGTCCCGACGGTGTAGAAATTAACTGCAGTTCCATCTGAAGGGATCGTAACAGATAGCGTTGGAGAGGAAGGGCCTCCGAAATTGTTGCTAAACTGGACATTTCCTCCTGCCGGAGTTGATTGATTGCTTAAGACAATATTACCAGGTGCAGTTTGGGGCGCTGAGTAGCTAATTGAGCAACTAACGGGAGTCCAGCCAATATAATTAGTGTTCTGTGACTGGCCGTTAATGATAATGTTGATCATACGAAATGATTTGAGGTAAAAACTGTAAAATTTCATTATCAGAGAAAGCCCCAGAGTTAACAGGGTAGGGTAATAAGAAAATATTGCGCGATTCAGGAGTATCCCAACAAGTGAATTCATGTCAAGGTATGGAAATATTTAGTCAAACTTTATCCGTTAAAAAACGGTATCGTCAAATTTATAAATGATCGAATTTCACGTTGCTTTCAAGAGTTTCTCGAAGGTATTCTGAATATTATTGTGAGCGAATCCGTTAAAACACGGATGATGATTACCTGTTGAAATACTTATTTTTGAGAAGGACGATCGACTGAAAATCAAAATATGCTATGCTCCGTGAAACGAGAGCACTCACAGATCCAAATTTCAGTTTCCGGAACAAAATAATATACGTCTAAGTTAATATCACGTTACGGCTATTTCTGAGTCCGCATTGGAAATTTGTTTCTCCAAATTTATTTTCCGACTGGAATCAGCAGGTAACTATATATACTCGCTGTCAAAAATCCTGTATATTCTGATGACAAAACAAATAGTGTATCAACATTGGAAATATTTAAGCATTGACCTTCATTTAATGGAATTAAGCGGTATATACTTACTGCAAAGAAAACGCGGACCAAGTTGAAAAATTCAACCTCACCTGAAGAGCACGTGAAACTTTGAGAAATAATCAACAATACCTACTGGCGATCAAACCCGCTACAGATTCAATCTGCCAGCGGTTTGTGCAAATTTCATTTCCTTATTCAATTGAATAAGGCAGAGATGCCGAAAACTGTATAGAGTAGGCGAAACAATTAAATCTTATCATTATGGCTGACGACAAAAAATTTGAAGAAGCGCTGATGAAGATCCTCGAACACGGGCGATTCGACAAATCAAAGCTAACTGAGGTATCCAGTGCTATTTCACAGATGAAGACAAGCGGTCTTAAAGTTGACCGTGTACATTGGATAGGAGTCCCTCCAGTGATTGACCGTATAATAATCAATGGTATTCCCGACCCCGAATTCTTTGGAAAGTTCAAGCCCAATTCGAATGCCCAGATTAATTATGTAAAGTTGTTTCCCTATGGTATCCTTAATCCGGAGGGTTGGCAGGCAGAAGTAGAAATCAGTATATGACAAGCACATGTCTTATTACAGAAAAGGACGACCAGGAGGTCGTCCCTTTCCGCACCATCCAGGTACATCCCAGTCGGAAATGTAATCTTTCCTGCCTTCATTGCTATTCAAGTTCAGGCCCGACAATGAAGGCAATGCTGGACATTGATGCGCTAAAAAAATTCCTGGAATACGCCTACCAGAATGGTTTCAATAACCTTTCAGTCTCCGGAGGTGAGCCTTTTTTATATGATCATTTAAAGGAGTTGTTTTCATTTTCGAAAAAACTCGGTTACCGGAATAATATGGTGTCAAACGGTATGCTGCTGGTTTCTGCGCGCAATCGGGAGATATTGGAGTATGTGGATCTGATTGCAATTAGTATAGATGGCAAAAAAGAATTGCATGACTATATCCGTGGCCAGGACGGCGCTTATGAAAAAATGTTGCAGGGTGTTGAAGTGTTGAGAGCACAGAACAAAGCCTGGGGTTTTATACATACTATAACTCCGCAAAGCTGGGATTCATTATTGTGGTTAGGCGCATTTGCTTTCGAGCAGGGCGCGAAGTTGCTTCAGTTGCATCCCTTAGAAATGTATGGAAGGGCATCCACTCAAATGGCCGATATGACACTGCAAGACACACTCAGGCACCAGGCTTACATTCTGGCAAATTATCTGCAGGCCAAGTACGCCGGTAAAATGATTATACAATTAGACCTTTTGCACAGAGATTACCTGGAAGCATTCCCGCAGGTTGTCAATAGTTTTGACAGGATGTGTTCAAAAAAAGGCCGCCTGCCTGATTTGCTCGATAATCTGGTTGTGGAAGAAACGGGCAGGATAATACCTGTAGCCTATGGATTTAATCCGGTTTTTTCAATTGGCAATGTGCATGATTTCGGAAACCACCTGTTTCAGCAGTTTATTGAAGAGAAAATACCTGATATCAGGTCATTATATTTTGATACGCTTGTCAAAATTTTGTCTAATAAAGAAATGGATATTATAAACTGGAGTGAAATATTGGTGAAAGAAAGCTGGAGACGTAGCAAGTCCACGACGGTCGTGAGCATTTAATCTTAAAATCAGCTGTAGGTGAACATGCCTTAATCAAAAATTCGGTTATGCATGCCCGATTGAACAAGCTTGTCAGGGACTTTTTTGACTTTCCTCACCTTGGATTTCCGTTCCGGTGCTGGGAAATATGTATTGTTTTCTCATGTTCAATCCCCTCGTTATCAGCCTGCTGTTTTTCGGCATAGACCTGGATGATTTATGAGATGAAAACCTGGCTATGTATATAAATTACTTCCGTTTCATAGCACTCGCAAAAAGCATATTCACTTCCAATTGGAAATGTTTGTTGATATTTTTACTGGTGATGGTAAGCGTACCTATTGCCAACGCAAGAGAACTGGATTCAATTTCCATGACTTCCAGGCTTTTCGCAATCAAGAACCAGCATTTTGTCAAAGCATACCTTCTCAAGAATAAAAGAAATCTCACAGAAATAAAAAAGAAAAGTGCCCAGCCATTTCATCTTATTGACGCAATATTTAAAGCTGAAGGAGTGCCCATCCAGTTAAGATACCTGGTCGTAGTAGAATCAGAGCTGAATACCAGAGCAGTTTCGAGAGTGGGTGCAGCAGGCCCCTGGCAGCTGATGCCGGCGACGGCTAAGTTGCTTGGATTGAAAATTACTGCACATAGGGATGATCGAATGAATTTTTCAAAAAGCACCATGGCCGCAGCCAGACATCTAAAAGGTCTGCATGAGAAATACGCTAACTGGCTCCTGGTAGTCGCCGCCTATAATTGCGGTGATCAATCAGTTCTTGATGCCATCAAAGATTCAGGCAGCTGCAACTATTCTGTTCTGGAAAAATACCTTCCCACCGAAACCAGGGAATATGTGGCCAAATACATTGCGACCAGCAATTTTTTTGAAGGTTCGTGCCGATTGGCCGTCTTTTAGATCTCGTTTTTTAGTGGCGTAGAAATTAGAACTTCGTTCCGCTCATTGAGGTGGTGTGAAAAAATAATTTCCTATTTTTTATCTTAAATATTTCTCTTCTTCAATTCGCTTACCGCATAATCTGCTGCTCTTGCAGTCAGGGCCATATATGTTACTGACGGATTCTGGCAGCCTCCTGAACTCATGCACGAACCATCGGAAACAAAAACATTTTTGACGGCATGCATTTGGTTAAACCCATTTAGCACGGATGTTTTTGGATCCTTTCCCATCCTGGCGGTTCCCATTTCATGAATGCCATAACCTAAAGCTGCATGGTTGTCGAGGTGGGAGATGTCTTTGAATCCTGCCTTATCCAGCATTTCTGCGCCCTGGGCAAGAATATCTTTTGTCATTTCATTTTCATTTTGATGCCAATCTGCACTGATATGCACCAGTGGCATTCCCCAGTCGTCTTTTTTGTCTTTGCTCAACGTGATCTTGTTCTCATAATAAGGCAAACACTCACCCATACCCGTCATCCATAAATTCCATTGACCCGGTTCGACAATTTTACTTTTGAAATCCGCTCCTATAGCGGCTTCCTTATCTGAAGGTTCGGCCCTGCCGCGAGATCCACCGCACGCGTAAGCATATCCGCGAAGAAAGTCTTTTTGTTTGTCGTTTTTAAAATTTCTGAAACGTGGGATATATACACCTGTGGGGCGCCGGCCATAATAGTATTGGTCCTGAAATCCGTCATAACTCGCAGATAGTTTGCTCCGGTAATTGTGATCCATGAGATAGTGACCCAATACGCCACTGTCATTTCCGAGTCCATCGGGGAAACGGGATGAAGTAGAATTCATCAGAATCAATGCAGTATTTACAGTGCTGGCATTGACGAAAATAATTTTTGCAAAATATTCGGTGGCTTGTTTGGTATTGGCATCTATCACGCGAACTCCTTTAGCATGATTTCTTTTTTCATCATAAATAATCGAATGAACAACTGCAAAAGGATGAATAGTGAGGTTACCTGTCTTTGACGCCGCTGGAAGTGTGGCGGAATTAGAACTGAAGGCTGCGCCGAACGGACAACCCCTGTCACATAAATCCCGGTATTGACAAGGACCTCGTCCATTGATTTCACGGGTAACATTAGCCGTTCTCGAGATGATAAGATTTCTTCCAGGATAATTGCTTTCTATACTTTGCTTGAGATGTTTTTCAAGACAATTCATTTCCATGGGAGGCATGAATTCTCCGTCAGGTATTTGTGAAAGCCCATCCCGGTTTCCGCTGATGCCGGCAAATCTCTCTACATAAGAATACCAGGGAGCAATATCCTTGTAGCGGATAGGCCAATCTACTCCAATTCCCTCCTTCGCATTCGCTTCAAAATCCAGGTTACTCCAACGCTGTGTCCAGCGTGCCCATAACAGCGATTTTCCACCAACCTGGTAACCTCGCACCCAGGTAAAAGGTTTATCTTCTACGTACGGATGTTCCTTGTCTTTCACAAAGAAATGCTGATTCGCTTCTGTAACTACATCCGCTTTGCACAGTTGTGGATTCTCATCTATGAATTTTCTTGTCAGTTGATCACGGTGAGGCAAATCCCATGGTGGCGTGTTTGCAGTTGTATAGTCCTTAATGTGTTCCACCATACGACCGCGCTCCAGCACCAATGTTTTCAGGCCCTTTTCGCAAAGTTCTTTTGCAGCCCATCCTCCGGAAATACCCGAGCCAATAACAATTGCATCATATGTATTATTTCCTCTTCCTTTCGTATTAATGTTGGGAATCTCTTTTTGATGTTGGATCCCCGTGGTATCGGAAAATTCTCCCATGGCAATGAAATCTGGTTAAAAGGGTGATTGAGAAATCAGAATTAAATGCGAATATTAAAACAATTTGTGAATTGGCGGGTTCAAAAAGTCTTAAAATTTTGGAATTCGGGGTTTGGCGAGTCTGGGAAGCTGTAAGTCAGGGGACCCGGTCTTCTTTTTGAAGGGCATGTCTGAAGCAACAAGGGGCATCATTAGACCGTTGCTTTTTGAAAAAATTCTCATGGCGTCACTTCAATCTTTATAATGTCATCCAATTTTACAGAGGAATATTTGCCATATAATGTATTGTTCTGTAAAATCAAATTGCTAAAATGATAAATTTCCTGCCTGCCATTTCTTGTTGTAATCAAAAGTGCAGTGTTATTTTTCACCAAGATGGTGTGCTCGTTCCCTTTTGCGTCAAGAACATCTAATTCGCTCAGCACGCCACCAGTTACAGCTCCTGGAAAGACCAAGGGGGAGTCTACGACAAAAGTCTGCCTTGTATCCGCGTGCAAGTTGGCGAATTGCTGTAGCATGCTCTCGGTGGTTACGTGGTAGGTTGTGGTTACGCAGGCGGATAAAGTGAGTATAATTAGAATTAAAGTGATTGTATTTTTCATCGCGGCTTGGTTTAGCGGTTTGAGTGGGGTAGCAGAGGAATTACAGGCAGCACCTGAATTTACGTAGTTTTTAATGGTTTACAATACTGCAATAGCAACCGGGTGAATTCCATTGAGCCCTGCTGGTAGTCTAAACCTATATTGCGGCGGGCGTTAATTTTGACTGAGGGGACGCAGTCAAACAGAATAGAGCTATTCTATTTCTTACTGATGCGGTAGATATCTCCGTCATCTGTAATGGCAAAAAGCATTTCATTTAAATAAGCGACATCACGAATGCGATTCTTCTTATCGACAAGCAGTCTTTCTTCACCAACTATTTTATTGTCTTTAATGACGAGCCTGTCGAGGTGCTGTCCGCTGAGTGCCGAAACAAATAAATTATTCTTCCATTCAGGTATTGCACTTCCTTTATAAAAAGCAATTCCACAGGGTGATATTACGGGATCCCAGTAGTAGACAGGTTGCTCCATGCCTGGCTTTTGCTGAATGCCATCTCCCATTTTTTCGCCACTGTAATCGATACCGTAGGTAATTACTGGCCATCCATAATTTTTGCCCGGACGAATAATATTTATTTCATCTCCTCCCCGGGGGCCAAATTCTGATTCCCACAATTCACCTGTTGCAGGATCTATTTCAAGTCCGTCAGGATTGCGATGCCCGTAAGTGTATATTTCAGGTAAGATATCCGCCTTGCCAAGGAAAGGATTTCCTTTAGCCGCTTTGCCATCGGTCGTAATTTTTACAATTTTTCCGAGGTATGAGTTTAACTGCTGAGCCTGCACTCTTGCTTCAGGAATATATTTTTCGCCAATACTTACAAAGAGATTTCCGTCTTTATCAAATACCAACCGCGAGCCGTATTGTAAATTACTTTTGGTAACAGGCGTGGCGCGAAATATTACAGACACGTCTTCGACTTTGCCGGCTGATTCATTTAATTTCCCCTTCGCAACGGTTGTAATATTTCCCTTTTCATATTTTTCCGCATAGCTCCAGTAGATCATTTTATTAGTTGAGAAATTTGGATCAAATGCTACGTCCAGCAATCCTCCCTGTCCTTCGTAAACCACGGCCGGGAAGCCTGTAATTTTTTTTATTAACGCACCATCCTTATCATGAATTTCCATGAAACCAGATTTAATGGTTACCATTAATCTGCCGTCGGGCATCGCTGCTATGGCAAATGGATGCCCCAGTTTTTCCGCTATCTTCTCCACCTTGTAAGGTGTCGTGGTTTTTACACCGTTAATCCTTGTTTGTCCTTCAAAGGCTGGTTTGTAATCTGAATTGGGGGATTTGGTTTCAACTGGCTGGGCAAAGCATGTTATGTAAGTGAACATGACAAATGTTGACAGAAGGAAACGATTTTTTAAAAAATGGTACACGTTCATATAATTTTAGAGCGATGTTTTTAGGAGTTGAAGATTCACTCACTAAGATACGTCGAAAGACAGCAAGTGCGCGAAGACAGGAAGTCTGAATCAGCCTGAGGAAGGTAATCTTTGGTCTTTAAAAATTTTGTGCTTCTTTTTGTTGGATGTTCGCATTCAAAGGTGCGATTTTAGATTCGGGCTTTCGGATCTTATCCAGGATGGCAGACAAGAAAAGAGCATATAATACAAATCCCACAAATACAATATATCCTGGCTGCAGTGAGGTGTTGTTGGTAGCTACGCTCGTTAATAGATCTGTATTAATATTCAAATCTTCCAGTTGATTTTCGACAACGCCATTAAAGCCGATATAAGTCATCATGATGGCGACCACTGTCACATCCGCCATGCTCCATTTGCCTGATTTAAAAGCAAAGAAATGCACCACTTTATTGTTCGCCCATCTTTCGTTACCGAATAAATGAATACAAGATGCTACCAATTTGGAGACCGGGAACATAACACTAAAACACAGCACCAAAATACCCACCAGGACCATATCTATTTTACCTGTTTTAATTAAAAGCCTGACTACATCCAAAATACTCTTACTCTGGAAAAAAAGCACCTGGTTCTTAAAAGTGATCTCAGAGTTGAGCAAATGAAAATGCAATGAATTAATTCTCGCATCCAGCTCAATCATAGTTGTGTTAACGCCGACCAAAAGTAGTATAAACGCTATGAAAATCGAGAAAAGGTAAACCTGGGGACGCAGCTGTGGATTCTTCTTTACCATTAGCCAAACGATGAAAGCGGCTACCACCATCGCCAGCATGCTTATTGCGTAAGCATAGGTTTGTAATCTTAGAGAATGTAATAAAGCTTCGGTCTTATTTCCAAATTCATCTTGATCCTTGACATTGTACTTCTTAAAAAGGGAATCCGTAATATGCTGGCGATCCTGCGTAGCACTGTCGTAAGTTTCCTCGCCGAGTTCCTCTAATTTGCTTTGAGCAATTTTTTTCAATTTTTTTCTGTTGGAAGGATTTTCTATTTGCTCGATTATCTTTTGACTAAATGAAGGAACTTGTTTTTGCAAACTGCTTGTATCAACTAAAGCACGGAAGGCAAATGATTTGATCTTCCCACCCAGTGTCCTGGATGGTTTATTTATTTTGGCCGTTATATCTCTTATCAAGGTGTGAAGGATATTCTCTACCGCCCTCTGCAAATCCTTTTTTTGATCAGAAGTAAGCTTAAAATCGGCTATTTTTTGGGTAACAATATCCTCAATTTGATCCCTCCATTCGCTAACTGAAAGCAGACCAAAAGAGATATTATTGATAATACTATAGTCAGCCTTGACGCGCTCTTGCGCCCGGGAAAGCTCGTAGACTTTATAACCGCAGAAGCCACAAATAATTACGATTATTATGAGCAAGACTGCCAGCTTCTTGCTAAATAGCATATTGCTGTTTAATAGTTATATAAACTAAAAACATGCCTACGGCGCATATAGTAAAAGGAGGTAGACTGTTGGAACTTGGGGAAAAATATTAGAAATTAAAACCCAACCTCAAATTAAAACAGGAAATATTTGCGCCGCTTAAAATGACCGGTTCGAACCTGAATGAAGTTTCGAATTTTGGCGGTTAGCAACAACGGCAGATGCGCGAGGAATCTTCCATTTCGCGAGAGTTAGACCGAAGGCCACCGCGATGAGTGAATAGTCAAGACCCGCTTCACCCTTAACCCAAATTCCCGCTATTTTGCTCCAGGCGGATCCCAATTGAGACACCTTTGGAATTCCCGTTAAAGACTCCCGGGCCTAATTACAATCCCCTAAAGATCAACTAATTTTATTCTCGATTTGGGCACAAACGTAGATCTACGAATACTAAAGTCCGGTACTACTACGTTGTAACTGTGGATAAGTTCTGCTACTTTTAAGTGGTCATAATCCAGTCCTATTAAAAATTAAACTATGGAAGCCATTATTGATTTACTCAAATCTTTTCAGCTCAACGCTATTGAGGTTACCTTCATCGCTTTTGCGATCTTTTGCGTTGGTTTCTGGATCGGCAATAAGAAAGTAAAGAAGCTGACCCAGGAAATTTACGGATTGCAAAGAGATGTGCTTGAACTGAATGAAGATCTTCTTACAAGCTATGGATCCACTAACAGAGATACACCTGTTATTGATATCAAACAAGACAAATTGAAAATCGGCAGTGTCGCCAAGTAATCTAAATCTGAAACGATAGACGGTTTCTACACTTTTCTCTTTCGCAGTTCTTCGATACACAGTGACAGACTGTCCTTCCAGTCAGGAATATGTATTCCATAGACTGTCGAGATCCTTGTCTTGTCGAGCAACGAATAATTTGGCCGCCTGGCGGGGGTTGGATATTCTGAGCTCCGTATCGGTTCAACCTTGCAGTCGCTTCTTACTAACCTCTTAATCGCAATAGCAAACTCATACCAGCTAATCCTGCCTTCATTGCTATAATGGAAGATCCCGGGAATGAAGTTCTCTGCCTTTATAACCTTCATGATTACCCGCGCAAGATCTGCAGCATAAGTTGGTGAACCAATTTGATCATCGACGACCTTAACCATCTCCCTTTCTTTCATCAGGCGGATCATGGTTTTCACAAAATTTTTCCCAAATGAAGAATATACCCAGCTGGTGCGGATAATTATTGTTGCCGGATTGTTCTGCATGGCCAAAATCTCACCCGCGCGTTTAGATTCCCCATATACATTAATAGGATGCGTAGGATCATCCTCTTTCCACGGTCTGGATGACTGGCCATCAAATACATAATCGGTCGAAATATGGACCAATTTCGCTCCCACCTTCTTACATGCATTTGCCAAATGACCAACCGCATCGGCATTCACCAAAAAAGCCTGTTCCCTTTCAGATTCGGCCTTGTCGACAGCCGTATACGCTGCGCAGTTAATGCAAATATTGGGTTTCACCGAATTGAAAATAGTCGAAATGGCACTCGCGTCTTCAATGGGAAGTTCCTGCCTGGAAGCAAAGACAAATCTATACTGAGGAAAATTGGCGGACAATGATTCGAATTCTTGCCCCAATTGTCCGTTGGCACCGGTTATAAGAATGGTTTGTCCTGCCATGATATGAATTAGCCTGTAAATTCAAAATTACTTTTGCTGTCTGCAAACAGCGGAAGCTCCCGGTCTTTTGATGAAACAATCGTTTGTCCCGGAGTTATTTTCCAATCGATCTTCAAAAAAGGGTCATTGAATTTAATTCCGCTCTCACTTTGTTTATTGTAAAAATTGTCGCACTTGTAAAGAATCTCTGCCGTTTCACTGAGTACCGAAAATCCATGGGCAAATCCTTTGGGAATAAAAAGTTGCTTTTTGTTATTTGCCGACAATTCTACACTAAAGTTCATTCCATAAGTCGGAGAACCTTTTCGGATATCGACCACGACATCTAAAACTGTCCCGGTGATAGCCCTGACTAACTTTGATTGTGCAAATGGCTCCAATTGGTAGTGCAATCCCCGGATTACTCCATACCTGGAAAAGGATTGGTTATCCTGGATAAATTCGCAGTCTATTTTGTTTTGATGAAAAATTTTTTCGTTGTAGGATTCAAAAAAAAATCCCCGCTCGTCTTCAAAAACCAGAGGTTCAAAAATTAATAAGCCGGGAAATTCGGTCCTGGTAAAAGGCATTATCTCGTTTTTAATGCAAGGAATGAAAGCGGTCCTATTAATTAAATGTACAGACTCACCGCTTATCTTTTCCCATATTGTTCATTGTAGTAAAGCTGGTAATCGCCAGATGTTACGTGCCTGACCCAATTCTCGTTAGCGAGATACCAATCGACCGTTTTCTCCAATCCTTCTTCGAACTGAAGTGAAGGCTCCCAACCCAATTCCTTCTTTAGCTTTGTTGCATCAATAGCATATCGCATATCATGGCCGGGGCGATCTTTGACATAGGTGATCAGTTTTGCTGACTCTCCGGGCTCTCTGCCTAATTTCTTATCCATGATCTTACAAAGCAGGTTCACCAGGTCGATATTCTTCCATTCATTGAATCCTCCGACATTGTATTTTTCTCCCACTCTTCCCATGTGAAAAATCCTGTCTATTGCCAAGGCATGGTCATCTACCCATAACCAGTCACGTACATTTTCTCCCTTACCATAAACCGGCAGGGGTTGATTGTTCTTAATATTGTTAATCATCAACGGAATCAATTTTTCCGGAAAATGATTGGATCCATAATTGTTCGAACAATTGCTCATGACTACCGGCAATCCATAGGTGTGGTGATAGGCCATCACGAAATGATCAGAAGAAGCCTTAGACGCAGAGTAAGGAGATCGGGGGTCGTAGGCGGTCTCTTCAGTAAAAAATCCCTGCTTGCCCAGTGACCCATACACTTCATCCGTTGACACATGGTAGAACAGCTTTCCGTCATATTTGTCCTTCCACCGGGTTTTGCACACATTGAGCAGACAAACCGTACCGAGAACATTGGTTTTCACAAACGCCAGGGGATCCAGGATGGAACGGTCAACATGACTTTCCGCAGCAAGATGAATGACTGCATCGGGAGAATATTTACTAAAGAGCTCATCTAATCTTTTCGGATCGGTAATATCCCCTTTTTCGAACCGGTAGTTTGGGGCAGATTCAACATCTTTCAAATTCTCCAGGTTGCCGGCATAGGTAAGCGCATCCAGGTTGATGATCAGGTATTGCGGATATTTCTTTACGAAAAGTCTGACAACATGAGAACCGATAAAACCCGCGCCGCCTGTTATCACTATATTTCTCTTGTACTCGCTCATTATAAACTCCAGTATTTTCTGCTTGATATTTTATTCTTGTAAATCCCTTTCAGGTCGGCTATCATGGCTTTCTCCTGGGTAATTCCTTTAAAATAGGCATCGTCGAGCGTCAAATAGGTCCGATGCGGCACCGTTACAATAACAGCGTCATAATCATTCGATTCTTTCGTCACTAAATGCAATCCATATTCTTCCTTTACTTCGTCTTCTTCCGCATAAGGGTCTTCCACATCCACATCAATACTAAATGCCAATAATTCTTTCACTGCATCGACGATCTTTGAATTTCGTATATCACTCACATTTTCTTTAAAAGTAACGCCTTTCACGAGTACTTTCGGTTTGTTTGATACGCGCAGAACATGAGTAATAATCTTACGAGCCACATATTTGGCCATATCGTCATTAATGTATCGGGAGGCAGCAATGACTTTGGATTCATAGCCGAGTTCTGCCGCCTTGTGCGTGAGATAGTAAGGATCAACTCCAATGCAGTGACCACCGACTAATCCTGGTTGAAATTTCAGAAAATTCCATTTTGTTCCTGCAGCTTCCAATACTTCATAGGTGTTGATGCCAATATGATCGAAGATCAATGACAGTTCATTCATCAATGCGATATTCAGATCGCGTTGGGTGTTCTCAATGATCTTGCTTGCTTCAGCTACCTTGATGGAAGATGCCCGGTGAACGCCGGCATCTACCACGAGTTCATAAGTCTTTGCAATTTCTTCCAGCGATTCCGCATCGCATCCGGATACTACTTTCACAACAGTCCGCAACGTATTCCTCTTGTCGCCCGGATTGATTCTTTCAGGTGAATAACCGAGCTTAAAATCCACACCCATTTTAAGCCCCGATTTTTTTTCAATGACAGGAAGGCAATCTTCTTCGGTACATCCGGGATAGGTCGTCGATTCAAAAATGACATAATCACCCTTCTTAATTACTGAACCAATGGTTTCCGATGCGCCCAGTAAAGGCTTGAGATCAGGAACATTATATTTGTCAATAGGAGTTGGAACCGCAATGATAAAAAAGGTAGCTTCTTTTAATTCCGAGATATCATGGGTAAAATGAATATCCCTGTTTTGAAAATCTGCTGTATCTACCTCTTTATTGGGGTCAATACCCACCCTGATCAGATCGACTCTTTTCTTGTTGATATCAAAACCAATGACAGAGATTTTTTTGGCAAATTCCAAAGCGATGGGAAGTCCCACGTAACCCAGCCCAATAACGGCTAATTTCTTCTTCTTGTTGATTAATTCCTGATACATGTTCTCCTGAATACTTGAATTAATTATCTGGTGCTAACGAATTCCTTTGGCTGCTTATACCATTCTTCCGGTGGCAAAGATTTGAAATATTCGTAAGTTATTTTCAATCCTTCTTTGCGACTGACCTTCGGCTCCCAGCCTAGGATTTGTTTGGCTTTTGTGATATCCGGTTGTCTTTGCTTAGGATCATCGGCCGGAAGAGGCCTGTACACGATTTTTTGGGAAGTGCCTGTCAAGGCTATTACTTCTTCAGCAAATTCCTTAAGCGTAATTTCTGCCGGGTTTCCAATATTGACCGGCTGGTGATAATCGCTTAGTAATAACCGGTAGATCCCTTCTATCAGGTCATCCACATAACAAAAGGACCGCGTCTGGCTTCCATCGCCAAAAACGGTGAGATCTTCTCCGCGCAACGCCTGCCCAATAAATGCGGGAAGTGCACGGCCATCGTTGAGTCGCATGCGGGGACCATAAGTATTAAATATGCGGACGATTCTTGTTTCGAGCTGATGGAAATTGTGATAAGCCATGGTCATGGCTTCCTGGAACCTTTTAGCTTCATCGTAGACGCCACGAGGTCCAACCGGATTCACATTGCCCCAATATTCTTCATTTTGCGGATGAATGAGCGGATCTCCATAGATCTCGGAAGTGGACGCGACCAGTATCCTGGCTTTTTTTGATTTGGCCAACCCGAGGCAATTGTGTGTTCCCAATGAACCCACTTTTAAGGTTTGAATGGGAATTTTCAGATAATCGATCGGACTGGCAGGAGAGGCAAAATGGAGAATATAAGCCAGTTCGCCAGGAATATGAATGTATTTGCTTACATCGTGATGATAGAATTCAAATTGCGCCAGCTTGAAAAGATGTTCAATGTTTTTTAGATCACCCGTGATCAGGTTATCCATCCCGATCACATGGTAGCCTTCCCTGATGAACCGATCGCAAAGATGCGATCCTAAAAAACCTGCAGCACCGGTAATCAATACACGTTGTTTATGCATGCATTTATTTATGATAA
>PSRA01000004.1 GCA_003175695.1 Bacteroidota bacterium
GTAAAAAAAAGATTGGACCTTTTGTATCCTCAAAATCATTTTCTGAATATTGAACAAACTATGGATACCTTTAGCGTGAATCTCACCATTCCTGTTTTTACAGCACAAGAAATAGAGAAAAAAAAATTGGTTTATGCCAGATAAAAAAATCTCTTGCTTTGCCGTCGACGATGAACCCATTGCGTTGCACGCAATAGAAAAATACATTTTGGCTACCCCAATGTTGGACCTCGTCGGCACTTGCAACAATGCTGTTGAAGCCATGTCTTCCATACAAAATAACAAAGTGGATTTGTTATTTCTCGATATTCAAATGCCACAAATTTTCGGCACTGATTTTATGCGCACCTTGACACATCCGCCAAGAGTCATTTTTACAACTGCTTTCAGAAGGTACGCAGTAGACGGATTTGAACTCGACGCCGTCGACTATCTTTTAAAGCCAATTTCATTTGAGCGCTTCTTAAAAGCTGTGAATAAGGTGTTGAGCCAGAACATTCATTCACCTGCACAAATAGTTTATCCTGTCAGCCAAAAAGAAAATATTGAAAAATATTTATTCATTCGTGCAGACAGAAAAAATATTAAAGTAAATTTTGAGGATATTCTTTTTATCGAGAGCCTTAAGGATTATGTCAAGGTAGTAACGATAGAAAGAAGCATATTGACCAAACAAGCTATTTCAAACATTGAGAAATTGCTTCCCAAAGAGCTCTTTGCACGTACGCACAGATCCTTTATTGTTTCCATCGATAAAATAAATTCTTATTCCCAAGATTTGATTCAGATTCACAAACAGGAGATCCCAATCGGCCGCAGCTATCGCTTTGCATTAGAAATGGTTCTAAAAAAATAAAGGCCAGCTTCGTGTGCACGGGACCGGTGTTTTTTATGAAAGAATTGCAAATTCAACACATTAACCCCCTCCTGCCATGCTTTCAATAAAAAAACACCTGAACAGGCAAAAAATCTTACTATCAGGATCTCTGTTGGCACCATCGTAGCTTCTTTCCCATGAGTAGTTAGTTAAAGCATTAAACGGGATATCAAATAACCTCATTTTACACAGCCAGCTCTTTTTGGGGTAGACATTGAAGTTAGCTATTTTAAAACTTAAAATTTCGCAAAAAAGATGGGCATTGACGTTGGTTTAGGTGGACAATCGTTTCTAAAACAAAGGTGCCTAGTTGATCGGTTTGAATAAAAAAGGACAATGCATGTATCGGAACCGGACACAGTTGGGTTGTGGCTACGCAGCCAAGATTTGGTTTTTCAGGTGGCGTGGCCATTTCCTCTGTTATACCCACTGAATTTTAGAATGTTTACTCTATTCGGTGTCAATATCTCCGATCCAATTGCAACTCCAAACGATTAGAATCAAGAATGTGAATTTATCAAGCCGGCGCCACTAGTTCCACGTGAATGAGTTTTTTGTCTTCAATGGCTATTTTTTTCGTAGGATCCACCAATAACCACATCAAGGCACCTACAAGCCAAACGGCCGCTACGACAAATATTGATGAATTATAGATGTGAGCATGAGCAAGCTTCCCTATCACGATTCCATTTATAATGACGGCACTCTGACCGGCCGTATTCATTACGCCAGTAACGGCACCAACATTGTTCCCACCTATATCGATACATGTTGAAAAAAATGCTATTGAACCGGACACAACAAGAAAATTTGAAGCAAACAGGCAAATAAGTTTTACCGTAATGTTTGAAGTGACCCCCATTGAAAAAAACAAAATGGCTGCAAAGCCTAGAGAAGTGACGCCAATAAAACGGCGACCAAATTTCAATCCTCTTTTTCTAACTAGCAAATCACTGCCATAGCCCATTGTAAAAGCACCGATAGCTCCCATAAGATAAGTCAGAGCAGTAATATTTTTCATCGAATTTTCAGAAAACCCTAATCCTTTCTGCACAAAAGCGGGTAGCCAGAAGACATACAAACTCCAGCCAAAATTACTAGCGAAATAAGCTATGGGCAATACCCACAGGTTTCTATTTTTAAAAGCTGTTTTCCATGAAAATCGGTGACTGTGATTTTCAATTTTGCGATTCGTTTCAATATAGTTCAGTTCCTCATTACTAATATTTTTCTTTTCTGATGGATTATTTCTGAACCAGGAAAAACAAACAATCGCCCACACTAGTCCAAACAAGGAAATAACAAAGAAAGGAACACGCCAGCCGAATCCCGCAGCAATGGGAACTATTATGAATGGCGCAACTGTTTGGCCCAGTGCGATACCGATTGCTATTGATGAATAGCCCCTTGATATTTCTTTTGCCGGCATCCATCTTGATAAGGCACCTACGGCATTGGGAAAGGCACCCGCTTCGCCTGCACCGAATAAAAATCGCACAAGGAGTAAAGAAACCAGCCCGGTAGTGAACCCCGTTAGTGCTGTAAATAACGACCACCAAAGTACAATTCGAATTAATAACGACCGCTGCCCAATACGATCACCAAGTACGCCAGAAGGGATTTCAAAAAAAGCATATGCCAACCCAAACGCTGATACTGTCCAACCAAATTGTTCATTGGTCAAATGAAATGCTGACATTATTCTTACACTCACTAATGAAAAAGCTACTCTGTCGAGAATGCAAATGAAGATGAGAAAGAAAAGAAGAATAAGTACACGGTAGCGGTAAGGGAACTTTGCATTCATGATTCATATATTTCGAAGATTGAAAATCGTCAACAGGGAGCATCCAATAGCTTGCGGTTCAAACGAAAGATTAACATAACACAAATCGTGCAAGCAGAAATCAGGACGTATTGTCTATTAGGAGAAGCCAATTAAATTACACTTAAAAAGGGGCGATTCCTAGCAATTTTTTTTGCAATTATTACTAACGTCAGACATTATTTATTGGAATAATTATAGTCAAAAGGAAGCAAGTTGGCAATTGTTTCCCACCAGGCCCAAAAACCAGTAATTTTCAAATCGTAGGGTCCGTAATAGTATCCATTCCCAAGAACGTATACAGGTTTTTTATTAATAAATACAAATTGAGATATCGGAATAGTTTCATTTTTGTGGCTTTTGAATAGTCGCTTGTATCGGATAGGCACTTCCTTCAGTTTATAAGAAACCTCAAGCGAATCAGGGAAATACAAACCAGCAGTGGAACTGTCTTCCATAAACCCGATGCTGTCGGCGCTAACTAATTGGCGACTGATTATGGAATCTGGTTGTAAAAGTGCCGATTTGAACTTTTTACTAACATCATTTGTGACTGTCGTTGTATTAAATGAAGTCGGCGGTTTTGTAGGATCGTCGAAATTAAGTGAGATCTCGTGAAATAAAGTATCTAAAATAACAGAGTCTTTATGAATTGCAAACAATTTTTTTGCACTATCTTTTAGCGGATTAGAGATATATCCCAGACTACGCATTTCAAATCCCTCGGCCTCTAAATGATTTACGAAAAATGCCCTCATAAAATGAAGTAAAGATCCCTGATATGTATCCTTCCTTGCTTCCAACCATTTGTTTGCCGATTTGGGAAAGGAAAGTGATAAATCCTTGAAAAGAGCATACCCGTTATATACTACCACTTTGTTCGCAAAATTAAATTCAAATTCTTCTAACTTATACATGATGTCGTAACCAAGGGCATAATTCTTAATATGGAGTGGTTCCGCCGCATAAACTGCTAAAGAATTGTCGACATTTAATCTAAATTTTAGTATTTCGGCGTTTTCAATATGACAGTCATCCGCGTTTCGCGAATACCCTATAAATATATTTGTAAAAAGATCTCCCCATTTTGTCCATCCGTTTGGATCAGGTGACAAAACTTCCAAACTTTTCAATTCCTGGGATTTTGGTTTTAAAGAAATCGAAAGCTCACCTTGAACTTCCTTGACGTTGACCAATTTTATAAAAGTTTCAAAACCTATTCCTGATGCAACGATCCTGAATTTACCTGCCGGGATTCCCAGCAATACAAAAACGCCTTCTTTATCTGTAACCGTGCCAATCGATGTGCTATTCAAATAGACAGAAATTGAAGTTAATGGTTCGTTCGTTTCTGCATTTATTACCCTGCCTCTTAATGAATTTTGCGAAAAGGAAGAGTTGATGCTTGAAAGAACTAATAAATGTAGCAGAAGAATTTTAGTAAATTTCTTAATCAATTTTTGTTCAATTAACGCGAACATACTAGATATTCTTCCAGAGGGATATTGCGGGATTGTTTTGGGGAGGGTTGTAATAAAATTAATTTAAATTTCATAAAGTTGCAACCGAATAATTGCTGGTCTCAGCAACATACTTTGCATTGAACATTGAATACAACTTACTAGTCGAAGGACAATGTTTCAGAATGATTTCTAAGCGACTTTCGAAAGTCCTTATTGTTCTAATTTATTAGTATAAGAAGCCAAATAGCCACAATGGAATGCTGGAAACAGGATACTCCAAATCATCCTGAACAAGGAAACTGTCTGGTGTGTCCTTAATCTGCTTCTTACTTTTGTTCTTTCCGCCAATTTCGAATGTCCATCGGTTGTCTACAAGGAAATCGCCATGGTGAGGATAATGAATGGCGTGTCGAGTCGCCAATTGACTTAGAAAAAAGGTTTCCCGCAGATTGCCTTTCTCGGGTTCCTTACCAGAAAGAGCATAAGCAATATTCGTATTATCTAAATATATCTTTTCTGGCTTTTGTAGTGTGGCTATACTATTACCGCCAGCATATAGCAATCGAATGAGCCGAGCTTGCTCCAGGAAATGCAGATAGTTGTTGATCGTATTACGATGGATCTGGCTTTTTTCCGCAAGTTGAGTAAGAACCGGTTTAAATGGGACGTTCGTAGAAAGAATATACAGCAGCTGTAACATTTTCTTGGCGTTACGAATATCGAAATCATGTAGTTCCGCCATATCGTACTCTACGACCGTTCGGATAAGCTGCTGGATTCGATCTGCCATCCCTTCAGGGTCTTCGGGGAAAAAAGGATAATAGCCCAGTTCCAGATACTTTGCAAAATGTTCAAGTGGCCGAAAATCTGTGGGAAATTGAGATTTCCAAGTAGCAGGATCGGCGAGTATAGTCTTGAGGCTAAAAGGATTTAAATGAATCTTGTTGGTAAAGGACAAATACTCTCTATAGGAGAGCCCTTGCAATTCATAAATGCGGGAACGGCGGCTTAGATCGCCCTGTTCACGGGCAATGTCAATTATGGAAGAGCCAGTAAAAACAATTTGCAGGTCCGGATAAAAATCATACAGATTTTTAATTTGCTTGGCCCATCCCGGAAATTTATGCACTTCGTCAAGGAAGAGATGTTTGCCTCCACGCTTATAAAAATCCCCTGCAACTTCTGTCAATGGATTTATGGTAAAAAAAAGATCGTCTAAAGAAAAGTAAGCCGCTTGTGTCGGGCTTTTTCCAATTTCTTTGAGGCGCTGCAGCAATAAGGTTGTTTTGCCTGTACCGCGCGGACCTTTTATTCCGGTCAATCGGTTGTTCCAGGTTATTTGATCGTACAGATATCTTTTGAATGTGGTTGATACTCTGGAAACAAGCAGGTCAGATTTTTCCAATAATTCATCCATTGCACAATTGTTTGTGCAAAATTAATCATAAAATGCATATCAGGATATGCAAGAAGTGGTTTTTTAGAAAAAACCTGCATTAAAATACTGACAATGAAAAGAATAGGTGCAAAAGGCAACTGTCAGGCCAGATTCAAAACCGATAGAAATCCTTGTACTGTATGGTTACTTTACCATCAAATTCAAGGCATAATAAATTCATTATCATAGTACTATTAATACAAGTTCAATTCCCGTACACGGGCACCAGATAAAGAGCGCTTCCCAGGTTGAAAAGCTTGGGATTTGCGTTTTATGGATATCAGCAATTTTAATGTTCCTTGGCAAACTTCCTTTCTCCCGCTAGTACATCAGCATGCAGGGTATTTTCCGAAGGAGGTATGGGACAATTGTAGCGTGTTGTGAAAGCGCAATAGGGATTGTAGGCTTTGTTAAAGTCGATGACGAGCTTGTTATCTACAATATCGCTCACCTTGAAATCGAGATATCTTCCGCCTTCATACGAAGACTTACCACTGCCTTCATCAACAAATGGTATAAAGAAGTCATCCTTATTATCCTTTGAGTCTAACCAAAAGCTAAGTTGGTATGCAAATAACTCGTATGGCTGACCATTCAGAGTGAAATACAGTTTTGCAAATCGCTTTGCCTTGAGCGTGCGGCTTCCCGATGTAGTCATGGTAAAAAACGGCTGACCTGAAACCAGCTCTGCCCTGGCTATTACCCGATAACGAAGATCTGGTTCATAAAAACGTACAAAGGCAGTATCGCTTTTAATAATCGCGGAAAGGTCTTTTTTATAATTCGCCTGAAAAACGAGCAGGCTATCGTGGTAATTGTCTTGGGCTATCGCCGGAAAAGCTACACATACGAGAAGAAAAGAAAGTACAGGTTTCATCTTCCAAATATATAAAAACAAGTTCTCCAGAAGCGTGCTTTGATTCGATAAGCACCTGGGCTAAAGTCAGGGAACCGGAGACCAGGCTTATCTTATTTTCCTCCGCTTATAGATTCCCTGATACAAAGGGTATCACCAGCCGGAAGCACCTGGTATTCAAAATTGGGGTTGAACCTGTTGTTAATGCGCTCTGCCGGCCTGCTACCACACCTCTAAATTTACTAATCGTTCATGAATCCTTCATTGCTTACCTCTCAAAAATTTTCTCAAGAAGATTTCTCCGGCTGATTGCCATTGAAACTTTTGGATCAGTTAATCGGCTGAAATTCGAGTATCAGAACACCGTTGCCGAACACGCGGGAGTTCTTGAGCTTGAATTTTTTTAATTCCCGATTGTCATCGAATATTCTTAACCCTCCACCAATCGAGAGCGGAAAAACCATCAACCGCAACTCATCCATGAGGTCATGATGAAGTAGCGCTTTAACCAGTGTTGCGCTCCCATAAACCAGGATATCGCCTCCATTTGTATTCTTCAGCGCAGCGACATCTTTTGCCACATCGCGGAGGATATGACTGTTGTTCCAATCTACCTTTTTCAGACTTTGGGATACAACATATTTCGGCAATTCATTTATTCGGTCGGCGAACGGACCACCTGTCTGTTTGGGCCAATAGCCCGCGAAGTGTTCATAAGTGTTTCTACCTAACAGCAAGGCTTCCACGCCGGCAATCTCGTCAGCTTTATACTTCCCTGTTTCCGGGCTTCTATATTCGCTGTTTTGAAACTGCCAGCCACCATGCGGATGAGAGGTTTCATTTCCGCCAGGTGCCTCAACGACGCCGTCAAGAGTGATGAATTCGGTAACAATAATTTTTCGCATGATTCTTTTTTGTAAAACTAGTCAACGCTATCTGATCAAACCGGTGTAGAAAAAGACATTTAAGGGGGCAAACGCGACTCGGAGGATGACGGCAAGGTTCCTCAGTTAGACTTAATGGCAGCGCATCAGAAGCTTTTTTTTGAAAAGCAAGAACGGAGCAAGTTGATTGCTCCGTTCTTTTTATTACTGCATGATTTAGTTCTTATTTCTGCATGATCTAGTTTTGAGGAATATTAAACATCTGGCAAAGTTTGTCATATTCCTGCGGAATCGCCTTGTTTACTTTCACAGCGCCGGGAATAATAATATATCGGAACTGGTTGTCAGGGGCAATCCCGGTAGTATAAAAGTTTGTATTGTTTACAAACTGAATGCGTAGGTTACCTAATGAGACGAGAGAGGACCACGTATCAGTCATCGTTTTTCCCGCAACATATGTTAGCGAAATAGGCAATTGGCCAACCTGACCTACTGGCCACAATGCACCACTGTATTGATACAGCCTCCCATATGTGATCACTGTGCCACTGTCTAGTATTTTCTGGGTAATGGCTGCAACGGCGGTATCGGCGTAATATTGGATCACTCCAAAAACGGTGGCTTTGGTGTAGGAAGGCGGCGTGAACCAATCGGAATACATGACATTAGCTGTGCCTGTGTCACCTTTAGGTCCACTTGGGCCCATCGGGCCGGTAGGTCCTGCAGGTCCCGTCGCTCCTGTTGCCCCTGCCGGGCCTGTCTTTGAACAGCTAACAAAGATTGTTGTAAGGATTACCAAAATGAATGCGAAATGCTTGGCCGGATTGCGATTTTTCATATTTCTGATTTTTAAATACTAATTAGACTTAACCTGGAACAAGTTTAAACGCTGATATCGAAAAAAAATTTTGCAAAATACGCTCAGTTTCAGCTTTTAAATCAGCGAATACCGAATACCGGTAGTATCGCCTTCCTTTCCTAGTTAGAAGCTTAAGACAAAAAAGTTGACTTTTAGAGGGATATTCTCACACGCATATTTGGGGCTTATGGGTTTAGGATAAAGAGACCTTGATTGCACGAAATGTTTCTGAAATTATCAACAAGAGTGGCTTATTTGATTATCGTGTGTTTGAATTCATTGGAAAACTTCAGATAGATTAATACCGCTTTCTCTAAGGTTTTTGCGTTACATCTTGTCGATAACATCCCTATACCCCCTCCCAATTGGAATAGAAACGCCATTAATTTCGACCAGTTCTGCTGTGTAAGAATCAATTTTATCAATCGACACAATGAAAGACCGGTGAATTCTTTTAAAGTGATTTGAAGGCAACATGTCCTCGATCTCCTGCGTACCCATTTTAGAAAGGTACTCGGCTTTAGTCGTAACAATTTTAATGTATTCACGCTGGCTTTCGATGTAAAGAATCTCTGACAACAAGATCTTGACTTTTCGCTTTTGTAAGTTCACGAATATAAAATCTCTCTGTTCCTCCTGTAACTTCCGATGTTCATTAACCTTGTTGACTGCCATCAAAAAGCGGGAAAACTCAAACGGCTTTAGGAGATAATCTGTCACGTTCAGGTTGAATCCCTCTATCGCATATTGATGATAAGCAGTTGTAATGATTACCGAAGGGGGATTGGCGAGGGTTTTTAAAAAAGCCATTCCTTTTAATTTAGGGAGGTGGATATCCAAAAAAATGAGATCTGTGTCATTTTTCCGCAGATAATCAGAAGCAAGAATGGCGTCTTTGAATACTTCCTGCAACAGAAGGAATGGTGTATCCGAAATGTAGTCGCTTAAAACTTTCACAGCCAGCGGCTCGTCCTCAATGATGATGCATCTTATTTTAGACATGGCTTGCGAGATTTATCTTTAGTGTAGCAATAAATTCATTCTCCTCCTGCTTCAAATTGAGATCATAGTCGGAAAAAAGCAATTCCAGTTGCCGTCGCAGGTTTGTAAGTCCGATGCTTTCCTTGACCTTTCCATTTTCACCTGAACCGTCTGTTGAATTTTTGACAATGAAAAGCAATTGGCGGTTTTTAATGGCCAGGTGAATATCTACAAACGGTTCACTCCTCGTTTCCGAAGCTCCGTGTTTAAATGCATTTTCAACCAACGGGATAAGCAGCAATGGAGGTATTGCCTGATTCATGTCCTCAATATCATTATTGAAATTTACCCGCAAAGATTCATCGTATCGCAACTTTTCCAAAGCAATATAATCTCCCATAATCCTTAGGTCCTGACCAATGGCGGCATAGGGGCCGCTGGTTTCATAGAGCATATAACGCAGGATCTTTGACAAGCGTAAGATGGATTCCGGAGCCAGATCGGATTTAGCTCTCGATAATGAATAGATATTGTTCAGCGTATTGAATAAAAAATGTGGGTTCGTCTGGGACTTGAGGTAATTCAGTTCCGCCTGCTGCTTTTCAATCAGCAACTGTTGTGCGGACCGCCTGAGTCGAATATGGTTATAAATATGCCTGATGATCCCAAAATAGAACACGGCTCCTACAAAAAATCCAAAAAAATCATGCTCCTTCTGTTCGGCATTGAGAGTCGGATTTGGTTCGAAATAAATTCGGGATGCGAGTCCCATATGCTTCCATAAATGAAGACCAATGACGTAAACAAAACTATGCCCTAGTATAATTAGGACCGACCAGAAAATCCTTTTCCTGCTTAGCTGAGGGAGCGTAAATTCGAATATCAAATAGCTGGCGACAGTAACGTAAATGGCTATCCAGAGATCGCTTGACAAGTTCTGCAGGAATGGTCTATGCTGTTCCCCTAAGTTTACCAGAACATTGCAAAGGAAAAGTGAGAGTCCTATCCAACCATAGAGCTTGAATCGCTTTATGTCAAACAACTTTCTCATACTTTGATTTACTAAAGTAAATATCGCAAATCTCCTCCTATCCGGTATGTTGAATTTCTTGTTGACGTAGTTATGTATTTCGTTTGCCTTAACCTGCAGTATGTAGACTGAGCCTATTTCTCATTACTTCTATTGACTAAGTTTACAATGACGACGCTTCAGATCACTTTCAAAAACTAATTATGAGCAACCTGATTCAATTTGGAGAACATGTACAGGGCTACGATATTCCTGTGCTGAACGAAAGGGAGATCAGGGCGGCTGCCGGCATATTGTTCCTGGCGACCTACACCTCTCTGATGTTTATCCTTTTCAAAGGCAATTTTATCCTTATAAAATATGTCGTAACCATATTTCTCCTGGATTTCCTCATACGCGTTTTCATCAACCCTAAATTCTCTCCTACGCTTATTCTAGGACGCTTGATCGTCCGTAACCAGACACCTGAGTACGTCGGCGCACAGCAAAAAAAATTCGCATGGATAATTGGAGTAATCTTATCTGCGATCATGTTTATTTTCTTCGTGTTCGTAAATGCATACAGCCCGATAACTGGCTTGATATGCCTGGTATGCCTCATATTTCTGTTCTTTGAATCAGTATTTGGTATTTGCCTGGGATGTAAATTCTATCCCGTTTTCCATAAGACAAAAGCTAAGCTTTGTCCGGGCGAAGTCTGCGATTTAAAATCGAAGCAAAAGATTCAAAAGACTTCCCCATCGCAGCTGATGGTGCTTGCGGCTTTTGTCACAGCTCTGATTCTTGCTGTACTTTTTTTCAATGCCAGTTTAAGTAAGGAGCCACATTATTTATTCGGTACTTCGGCCAGTGCCAAATCCAAATGACCAAGAGCTTTACATACAATCAGCCTGATACGGATCTGGAAACATACTTTTCAAACTTCCGCATGAACATAACCGGTATTCACCAGTCCTTTCAATCTCCTTTTGGAAGAAAAAGAATTGTCTATGCAGATTGGACAGCCGCCGGAAGAGCATACGGACCTATCGAGGAATATATACACGAGGAAATCCTACCCTACCTCGCAAATACGCACAGCGAAACTACAATTACCGGAACGTTGATGTCCCAAGCCTATGCAGAAGCGAAATCTATCGTCGAGGCGCATGTCAATGCGGGGAGTGATGACGTGCTGATCTTTTGCGGAAGTGGAATGACTGCGGCCGTAAACAAATTGCAAAGAATTTTGGGCCTAAGGATTCCGGAGCGAATAACGGATTATATTGATAAAGACCGCTGCAATAAAGAACTGCGTTTGGACGATCAACTGAGGCCGATTGTTTTTGTTACTCACATGGAACACCATAGCAACCACCTAAGCTGGCTGGAAACTATTGCTGATGTTGAAATCATCGGAAGGAATGAAAATGGCAACACCGACCTGGAGCACTTCAAATTCTTATTAGAGCAGTTCAAGAGGCGCAAGAACAAAATAGCAGCGGTCACCGCCTGCTCCAATGTAACTGGTATCCAAACGCCTTATCATGACATTGCAAAACTGATACACGAATATGGCGGGTTATGCTTCGTCGATTTTGCCTGCTCCGCACCTTACTGTTGCATCAATATGCATCCCGTAGATTCATCTTTTGATCTGGACGCCATTTACTTTTCCTTTCATAAATTTCTTGGCGGCCCAGGCACTCCGGGTGTATTAATCTTCAATAAGAAACTATACAGGAATGCAGCACCCGATCAACCTGGTGGCGGCACGGTTATTTACAGCAACCCATGGAGAGGCCGTGAGTATGCGGAAAATATTGAACAACGGGAAGACGGCGGAACTCCGCCTTTTATACAGGGAATGAAAGCGGCGATGTGTGTTAGATTGAAAGAAAAGATGGGTACCGCAAACATGCTTGCCCGGGAAGAAGAAATTTTGAAAATCATATTTCCCAGGTTGTCACTTATAAAAAATTTGCAAGTACTCGAAAGTAATATCACTCAAAGGCTGGGCGTAATTTCTTTCCTGGTGGAAGGAGCACACTATAACCTGATCGTCCAACTTCTGAACGACAGGTTTGGAATACAAACGAGAGGTGGTTGTTCCTGTGCGGGGACTTATGGGCATACACTACTGAACATTGACCAGACACATTCAATTGAGTTGCGTAAGGCGATACTTTCAGGAGATCTGTCTTGTAAACCAGGCTGGGTCAGGTTGTCCATCCATCCTACGATGACGAATGCAGAAATTGGTTTCATTTTGGATGCCGTGGAAGAGACCGTTGCTCATGTCCGGGAATGGGGAAAAGATTATGCTTATGATCCGCATCTAAATGAATATGCAGTTAAAGGTTTCCAGTCGGGAGAGCAAAAAAAGGTATTGGACTGGTTTAATGCAGAACTGTGGAGTAAATCATCCCGTGTATTTCCGATGATGCACAGCCATTAAATGATGAACTTGTTTTTGCCGACGTAAGAGTCATGATGACACCAGCTACAAACCCGATCATGAGGGCTATGGGAAACGTGCGGTAATACCGGCAGTGAACCAAAGGTCCTGGTTGGTTGTCGATCCGTCACGCAAAAGATAAAGCTGTTCGGGAGAGGCGAAATATCGGGCTTCAAGGCGAAAAAGAACTTCATCTGTAATTGCAAGGTTATAACCCAAACTAACACTCGAAAGTTTAAATTCAGGCGCATACGTAATGGGATGAACCAATACCTGGTAAGGATCGTGAAAATGCTCCACTCTTGCCGAAAATGAATTCGCTTTGGCAAAAGTGTATTGTGCGCAAAAATTGACATTCCACCATTGGCGTGTTTCTACATGGTGGTTTTCTGTTCTGCTTTGCCAACCGATGTGAGCATCACTTGTAAAGGTCCATTTATCAGATGCGGTGTAAACTGCATACAAGTCTGTAAAATATCGCTCCTTGTAATCAGGATTAGCATTGGAGCTCTCGTTGCCCAAATAGAGATTCCAGTTAATATCCCATTTGTCGTTGGGTTTGAATTCAAGTTGCGATCCGAAATTCAACGGATCATGTTGTGCCTCGATTACCTGCCATCCATTTAGAAGGTAGAGATAGGCTGTCAATTTACCAAAGGGAATTGTAAGTCTCGCCCCGGTAAGGTAATAAGGCGTATTTTCGGAACCGATGCTCCTGGTATAAGTAATCTGATCAAATGAATATGCACTTTCATTTGTATAAGGCGAACTAATTACCCCTGCATCGAGCCAGATGTCGTTATTCTTAAGAAGCTTCACACCTATTTTTGCCTCTAAAATATTTTGTAATGTTTGCCTTTCAGAAGCATAATTGGCGTTCATATATGTTCCAAAACCCGGTGTAAAAGTTGCTCGCACCCTGTCTGAATTGTATTTTATGCTGATATAGGCAAGGTTCACATTAACTTCATTATCCCTGTTGTAGGAAACAAAATAGGGATGAGTCCGGTCAATGGGATGACTGAGAGAATAAGAAAAATAGACGTCGACGTATCCCTGGAAAGATAATTTTCCTTTTTTTAAAGATAAAGTTAGTGATGAATCGGACGTATTCTGCGCTGCGATGGAATAGCAGAGAAGAACCAAGGGCGTAATTGATAACAATTTTCCCTTAAGCATAATTGGCAAATTGTTTTGATATCAGATCGAGTATGCAAAATTACAGGATAGTTTCGCGCAGAATATCGGGAGAACCCTTTGCCCCAGTGGTTATAGATTTGGCTGGCACCCTGTAAATATGGGATCTCGGAACTTTTAGAAACCTCGCATCAAATTGCGAGGTTTTTTTTTTAGTTTTTTGGGTCGTTTAACGCAGGTGTCAGGACAAAGGTTTCCCGTAATGGGAAAAGAGAGTACATCACTAAATAAAAATCTGCCAAATGCGTTTATTAGAACAACGTTAGATAAAACTGGCATCCTTTTAGTATTTCTTAAAGCAAAATCACGTATCATGAAAAAGATGGCGTTTTTAACCCTGATAACTATCCTCGGCATTTTTGTAAATCGGTCCTATGCTCAGGTAAAAGTAAATGTCGACATTAACATAGGTGTGCAACCATCCTGGGGCCCTACAGGTTATTATCATGCAGATTATTATTATCTCCCGGACATAGATGTTTACTACAATGTTCCACAACGACAATTTATTTATTTGGATGCAGGCAAATGGGTGTTTGCAGCATCCCTGCCTCCACGTTGCGCTTCTTATGATTTGTACAGGGGATATAAAGTAGTAATCAATGAACCCGAACCTTACCTGCGTCACGAGACTCACTCTGCCAGGTATTCGAAATACAAAAACTGTTACGGATATCAACGTCCCAATAATGGTTATTATCGTGATAATGATGACCGGAACGATGATCGAGGTGATGATCATGATGGTCCCGGAAACCATGGTCGCGGCCATGCTTATGGGCACGACAAGCATCGTGACCACGATGATTGACAAGTTCAAAAGTAGCAAGCAATCCCACATAAAAAAATCCATGCAAGAACTTGCATGGATTTCTTATTGAGAACCGGGTTAGTGATTATTAAATGAAAAAACTCAAAACAATCGCTATGAGGTCAATTAAAGCGCCGAGAATTAAAATTGGGATTGTATATGTTGTTGGTAAAGCGGCGAGATTTGAAATAACTACCAAAACCATAGCCACCATGGCGGCCATGATCAGGCCAAAATTGGCGCCATTTATTAAAATTACGGTCATGGCCATCGGAAATAAGACGCCGGCCATCACAGTCACCGAAATACCGATCCAGGTAACATGATTGATTTTATCCTGATTCTTAGCCCATCTGAAAAAATTTGATATAGGGTTAGATTTGACCAGGGTTTCCTGGTACGGGTAGGAGTGCCCCAGGTGCGAAATGGTAAATGACATATTCAAAATTTTAGACTACAAATTTTGAAATTAATGAAGTGCAAAATGATGACAGTTATCATGCTTTCAACTGAACTTTCTCATTCAACTGTCACTACGTTATCTTCCACAGTAAAAAGGGATTTGTGGCCTTTCATCAAATCCTGTTTCATTTACATTGTTAATTTATTAATAACATTCACCCGCGGCACATTTTTGATAAAGGGGTGATAAACAAATACAAGAACTGCCTTCAGGGTAAGAAATGCCGGTTTTGTCAGATTCCCATCCCGATGCTTGCTTATAACGGAACGCCATACGTCAATAAGTCACCGGACAGGAAAAAAATTACATAAAAAGAAACCGGACATGATGTACCTTTGCATCCTTAATTTTAAAAACTCAAATTATTATGCTATGAGCACAGTAAAAGTTGCAATCAATGGTTTTGGAAGG
>PSRA01000034.1 GCA_003175695.1 Bacteroidota bacterium
TGGTAACAAGATTCAACCGATTTGTAGATGAACAAGAAACAACTATTCACGTTAGAGTATCCGGTAAAATGTTCTCCTTCGATCTTATATGATTTTTTAAGTACACCAGCAGGTTTACAGGAATGGTTTGCAGATAAAGTCGACGAGCGTGACAATATTTTCAGCTTTTCCTGGAATGGGTCCACCACCAGAGCAGAAGTTCTGGAGAGTGAAATGGAAAAATACATCCGTTTTCATTGGTCTGATGCTCCTAAAGAGGAGTTTTTTGAGTTCAGAATCGAAAAATCCGAAGTAACCAATCAAACCATATTGGTTATAAGAGATTTTGCTGATAAAAAAGATATTAAAGATCAGAGCCAGCTGTGGAGCTACCAGGTAAAAGACCTTTTTCATCGTCTGGGCAACTAAGTTTCCAAAGCCATCAATATTTTTTGAACCAGGTTGAGTATTTTTTCATCAACCTGGTTTATTTCTATTAACCCGATTTTGGCCGTCAGTTTCAGAAATCCCTGCTGGTTCAATTTGGTTTTGACGTCCTTCATTTCAATTTCCCGGAGAGGCATATACGCTTTTTCTTCCAGGGCGTGAATCCACTCATCGTCGGAAACGCCAACATAAAAATTATTTTCGATGAACTGTGGTAAATTTCGCATAACCGCCGGGAGAAAGTCATTCTTATATTTTCCTTTCAAATGCAATGTGACAGTAAAATAGTGCGCCCACCAAAACAAAATGCGAATGGCGAATGTATCATTTTTGTTAAATAACCGGGGATAATCCAGGATCACGAAAGGTAAACCCTGATAATTCTCCCCTCTTGAAATTTTCGCATTCGTCTCTTTTACCTCAATGGGAATTGACGACTGGTTAATCATCCTGTGCATATCCTGGTGCAAGAGTCCAAACATTTCCTGCGCTTTTCTTATGATAGTATTCTTTGTTAAAATCCATTCCGCTTCGGTCATGAGTGCCAATTCCTCTCTTGAAAATTGTATTTTTGTAGAATTCATTTGTTAAAGTTATCTATCATTTCAGAAAGTCATCATTGTGATTAAAAAGCTGGATAAACTGATCATAAAAGCCTTTATTGGTCCTTTCATTGCGACTTTCTTTATCACTTTGTTCGTGCTGGTCCTTCAATTTTTCTGGTTGTATATCGATGATATCGTGGGCAAAGGTCTGGATCTGCTGACAATAGCCCGTTTTATCATGTACGTTTGTGCGACACTGGTACCCTTGGCTTTGCCCCTGGCGGTTCTCCTGTCTTCTATCATGACTTTTGGGAATTTGGGTGAAACTTTCGAACTGGTTGCAATAAAATCCGCTGGTATCCCACTACTCCGATTCATGCAACCATTGTTTATTACTTCAATTATCATATGTGGAATTGCATTTCTTTTCAATAACTATATTATTCCTGTTGCAGAGTTGAAAATGCAAACCTTGAAATACGATATTATTGTATCAAAGCCTGCATTTGATATCAAAGAGGGCGTGTTTTATGACAAGATCGATGGATACATTATCAAGATTGGAAAGAAAGAAAAAGATGGTTCCACCATTAAGGATATTTTGATCTACCAACAAAACTACAACCTCCTCCAGGATAATGTGATCGTAGCAGAAAGAGGAAAGATGACGATCACGCCAGATAAAAAGTTCCTTGAGTTTAATTTGCAGGATGGATGGAATTACCAGGAAAAAGGCCCACACAATACGACTAACACTGAATTAATCCGCATGGGATTCAAGGAATACAAAAAGGTATTCGATCTGAGTTCTTTTAAGTTAAATAAGACCGATGACAGTGCGTTCAAGAATAATTACCAAATGCTGAATATGCGCCAGCTAGGTACGACCATTGACTCACTGCAAAGGACGGCCGATATGTACAGGAAAAGAACAAGGAATGATATGGCGGTATACATGCACTCGCTAAGGTTTTTGGATTCGGCTTGGAAACCTTCAGGCACTCACGCATCTGTCAAAGTGGACACATTCACGAAACTGATTCCGGATAGCGCAAAATCAGCCGTACTGGATAGATCGATTTCGACTGTTAATAGTATCAAATCCACGATGGAGCAGACAGCGATGCTCTATGACAACGAGAGAAAAAATTTACGCCTGCACATGATGGCCTGGCATGAAAAACTTACTATGTCAGTTGCCTGTTTGGTTTTGTTCCTCATAGGTGCTCCATTAGGATCCATTATTAGAAAAGGAGGTATTGGAATGCCATTGGTATTTGCTGTAGTGTTCTTCGTTATTTTTTTCTTGCTGAACAATTTCGGTAGAAAATTCGTGAAGGAAGAAGTGATGATGCCAATTGCAGGTATGTGGATGGCAACTTATGTGCTAGTACCCATTGGACTCTTTCTTACTTATAAGGCATTACATGATTCGCAGCTTTTCAATAAAGAATTTTATTATCGGGTATTTAGGCAGTTGAGGCTGGCGAATCTCTCCAGGAAAAAGAAACAAAGCACCGTTTGATCGCTGGTGTTTACCAACAGCGATCAAAGAGAAGACACTCTGTGGTCAAACAATCCTTATTTTTGTTCGAAATTTTTTGATTGGAAAAAGGCAAAGAGAATCTTCGTGTCCAGGGATGGGTTGTAGTGACGGCCTGCATTCTCTTGGTTTTGAAAATGTATGCCTGGTATATTACCCGATCAGTTGCCATTCTCACTGATGCACTTGAAAGCATTGTCAATGTAGTTGCAGGTTTTGTTGGTTTCTATAGTCTGTATATAGCTGCTAAGCCAAGAGATGAAAATCATCCGTACGGCCACGGCAAGGCAGAATTTCTATCATCGGCCGTTGAAGGCATCCTGATTATCCTTGCAGCTATTTACATTTGGTATGAAGCCATTCGCCATCTTATTTACCGAACGCCTGTTCAGCGAATTGATTCCGGAATTCTTATAGTGGCTCTCACTGCTGTCATCAACTTTGTGATTGGTTCAATTGCAATTAAACGAGGGCAGAGAAATAATTCGTTGGCCCTGGAAGCCACCGGAAGGCATCTTCATTCGGATACTTATTCAACGATCGCCATTATAATCGGCCTCATCCTCATCTATGTAACAGGAATTCACCAATTAGACAGCATTATCGCTATTATTGTTGCGATAGTTATATCCGTCATCGGATACAGAATTGCCAGGAGGTCTGTGGCAGGCATAATGGACGAAGCGGATGAAAAGATCCTGGGTGACATGGTTGGCTGGTTAAACCAGAACCGTCAAAAGAATTGGATTGATATACATAATCTGCGGGTAATAAAATTCGGAAGCGTATTGCATGTCGATTGCCACCTCACCGTTCCCTGGTATTTTAACGTGCGAGAATCACATGCGGAAATTGTTAATCTGACAAGGCTTATTCAAAATAAATTTGGCGAATCTATGGAATTCTTTGTCCATTCGGATGATTGTGTTCCGCAATCCTGCCCCATCTGCAGTAAGGATGATTGCCCGGTCAGGCAACATCCCTTCGAAAAAAAAATTGAGTGGACCCTTGAGAGCATTGTCCCTAACCAAAAACACGAGCTGCCAGCGACTACTTGAGTTTCTTCACAGTTTTCTTAATAGTTTCCAATTTTGTATTTAGAACTTCAGAGACTATTGCAAACTGGCTCGTTTCGTTTTGCAAATGATTTTCAAGTTGGAAATACTGAATATTGTATGCCTGACGAGTTGCATCCATTTGTTTAGTAGCAGCCAGTAATTGTTGTGCCTCACTCTGGGGCAGCGCTTCATCATATTGTTGCTCAACTTTTTCGAGGCCCTCGGTAAAAGCCTTGATCTTTGAATCATAATCTTTTAGGGCTTTTTGCAACTGCGCTCTTTGATCTTCAATTGTCTTTATTTCCTTTTGCAACTCCTCATATCTTTCTGTCATCCCTTTAATTTGTTTCTTACTGACATGCACTTGGGCCACTTGTTGTTGGGCGTTCGCGGTGATTGCAGAAAAGCACAGCAGTAATATGCAGGTAAAAAGCGACTTCATAGATCAAATGATTTCATTAAAATTACCCGTTTTGTTGATTTATCAAAAAAATTATCCTTGATTAAAACAACTTATATTCGTTTCCCCAATATTGATTTAAAAATATCAATTCGTCGATATGCAAGTCTGGAAAGAATATCAGGAAAAAAGCAAAGACCGCTTTTTAAGTGAATTATTGGATCTTCTGCGCATGCCTTCCATCAGTGCCCGGGGCGAGTATAAAGAAGAAATGATGAAATGTGCCGAAGCCGTAAAGCAAGCGCTGCTAAAGGCAGGGGCGGATAAGGCAGAAATCTATCCTACCGGGGGGCATCCAGCAGTATTTGCAGAAAAAATAATTGATCCTAAAAAGCCAACGATTCTCGTGTATGGTCACTACGATGTGCAACCGCCGGATCCATTGGACCTATGGACCAGCGGACCATTTGATCCTGTAATAAAAGACGGGCGAATTTATGCCAGGGGATCCGCAGATGACAAGGGACAATTCTTCATGCATGTAAAGGCCATGGAAATAATGTCTCAGACAAAATCATTGCCTTGCAATATCAAGTTCATTATTGAAGGCGAAGAAGAAATTGGATCTCCCAATTTGCCAGCCTTTGTCCATGAGCATAAGGATCTGTTAAAAGCTGATGTGATTCTCATAAGCGATTCTTCCATGTTGAGCATGGAAAATCCGTCAATAGAGATTGGAGTGCGTGGACTGGCCTATATTCAAATTGAAATGACGGGACCCAACCGTGACCTCCATAGTGGAGTATATGGTGGTGCTGTGGCAAATCCAATTACTATCCTTGCAAAAATGATAGCATCATGTCATGATGAAAATAATCATGTAACGATTCCTGGATTTTACGACGGGGTTGTCGAAGCTTCCGCAGAAGAACGAAAATTAATGGCACGCGCTCCATATAACGAAGAAGAATATAAAAAAGAACTCGGAGTGGATACACTTTGGGGAGAAAAAGGTTATACCACGAACGAGCGTACGGGGATCCGGCCCACACTCGAAATAAATGGTATTTGGGGAGGTTATACCGGAGATGGTGCAAAGACAGTCCTTCCTTCAAAAGCATTTGCCAAAGTTTCTGCCAGACTGGTGCCTAACCAATCTTCAAGAGCGATTACGGAAAAATTGTTCAATTATTTCAAATCCATCACTCCGAAAGGCGTAAAAATAAATTTGACCGATCTGCATGGTGGCGAACCGTATATGACTCCCGTTGATTCGAAAGCTTATAAGGCAGCAGAAAAAGCTATCGAGACGACATTTGGTAAAAAACCAATCCCTACAAGAGGAGGGGGAAGCATCCCCATTAGTTCAGTATTAGAAAAAGAACTGGGTATTAAGATTGTCTTCATGGGCTTTGGCCTGGACAGTGACAACCTGCATTCACCTAACGAAAAGTTTGATCTGTTCAATTTTTATAAGGGAATAGAAACCATCCCGTACTTCCATCAATATTTTTCTGCCATGTGAGTAAATTTTTGAACCATGCCAGAACAAGAAAAATTACGATTGGATAAATACCTCTGGGCTATTCGCATATTCAAAACGAGAACTCTGTCCGCCGAAGCTTGCGCAAAAGGCAAAGTGAAATACAATGGAGATCCTGCCAAAGCGTCCAAGCATGTTCATTTGAATGACGAATATGAAGTAAAGACTGAAACGCGCAGGTGGCGGATTAAAGTAATTGGTTTGTTAGATCACCGGGTTCAATTTGCGGAGGCCTCAAAATATTATCTCGATATTACGCCAGCCGATGAAATTGAAAGACTGCAATTCCAGGCAGCGAGCTTCCATACCGGAAAGAGACTTAGTAAGCTTGGTAGACCTACCAAGAAGCAGCGCAGAGATCTTGATGAATTTAAAGGAGAGAGTTAGCACTATTTCACCCCTATGCGTGAAACCTTAACTTTGCCTCCATGCACATAGACATTTTAACCGTTCTCCCCGAATTATTAGAAAGCCCACTATCTCACTCTATCATGAAACGGGCGCAGGAAAAAAAACTGCTTAATGTCCAGGTCCATCAACTGAGGCAATGGGCAGTAAATGAATATGGACAGGTTGATGACTATCAATACGGAGGTGGCGCGGGGATGGTCATGATGTGCGAGCCACTGGCCAACGCCATTGAAGCTTTGTCAAAGAACAGGACTTACGATGAGATTATTTACATGACCCCTGATGGAGAAAAACTCAGCCAAAAAACAGCGAACCAATTCTCGCTAAAAAATAATCTTCTTATCATTTGTGGCCATTATAAGGGAATTGATGAACGCATCCGCGATCATTTTATAACAAAAGAAATTTCAATAGGAGATTACGTATTGAGTGGAGGTGAACTACCTGCTGCCATTTTAGTGGACTCGATTGGCAGGTTAATACCCGGCGTGCTCAATGATGAAACTTCAGCGCTATTTGATTCTTTTCAAGATGGTCTCCTTTCTCCTCCTGTTTACACACGTCCGGCAGATTTCCGTGGCTGGAAAGTGCCGGATATTCTGCTTAGCGGAGATCCAAAAAAAATTGAGGAGTGGAGACATGAACAATCTATCAGCAAGACTCAAAACAAAAGGCCCGACATGATGGAAGAATAACTATTTCGAAATGATCGCTGATCCATTGGCATCGGGCAGCGGTACAAAACTGATATTTTCCTCATGGCAAAACTGCTCTACTGCTTTTCTTGCACCTTTGTAAGCGTCGTTGTTAAAATCGTGGATAAAAATATATCCGCCCTTTGAAAGCTTTGGATAAAAGAATTGAAGTCCGCTGTAAATAGGTTCAAAAAGATCTGCGTCCAGGCTGACAAATACAAAACTATCCTGAATATTAGTTGCGGAATCCGGAAAAAAGCCTTTCACCGGAATACACTTTTCACGATTCGGCATTGATTGCAACACTGATTCAACTGAAGTATCCGAAAAATCCTGGGCACCAGAAGAGAAATTTTGTTTCTGTTCAAGGGCAACGTCTCGCTTATCAAATCCTTCAAAAGTGTCAAAAAGATACAATGATCGATCGGGGAAATAGCTATTGATATACCTGGCAAATTTTCCTTTATAAACTCCCAGCTCGGCAACGTTGCCAGCTAGACGCTTGGAATTTATCTCATGACTTACCAATTCTAATGTTGCCAAACGGATATAGTCAAAATAATTTTTGTCGATATTTCTTTTACGTTCCAGGTATTGAAGAGACCCAGAAACAAAAACATTCTTGTTCTGCAAATTCTTTCCAAATAAAAAATTAATCCCCTTGGCAAAAAATTTAATCATAGCGGCAATATATAGAAATTTTCACCATCAGGTAATAAAGAAAAAACCAGGACTTTAAAAAGTCCTGGTCTTACTTCATTGTATAATTAGATCAATTAATGATTTTATTCAATTGTGCAATACCACCCGCAGGAAGAGCCCGATTGTAAATTCTGATCTCGTCAATTACCCCATTGAAATAATAAGGCCAACTCGGATCCTGATGCTTGCCTATAAACAGGTCAAACGTATTATCTGTAAATGACACAGATTTCTGCGACGAACCGGCCAGTTGTCCATTCACATAAATTTTTGCATTGAGTCCATCATAAGTTAAAGCGACGTAGTACCATTGGCCCGTACTAATTGCCACGGAATTGCCAGTTACGCTGGCATATGTACCCTGCGGAATATCGTCTCCGTAGTTTCCACCAAAGTGTTCGTTGTTTGTGTTGGCAGCTGCAGTGCATGTAGTTGCAAAATCGTCAAACCGAAGATCATAAAAACCATCAACAATGTCAGGCCAGCCTTTGCCGACTATTTGATTTATATGGCATGGACTAGTGTTGAACCCGTTGACTTTTACAATCGCAAAAATGGTGATGTTGTCCGGATTAAGTGACTCTGAATTGGGAACTAGCATGTAAGTGCTGCTACCGTCAAACAAATAGGCGTTATTTGGGTTCCCAAACCTGTCTGATGTTTTAGTTGCGTTATTGAATGAGATATTATTGCTATGTCCACTACTATCATTCAAATTCCCGCTATTAAAATTATAGTAAGCCACCAAGCCGTCTTGCAAATCATAAATTGTATCCCTTACAACGGTCGTATCATAAATGTTCTTTACGGTGGTGTCATGAATCTGTTTGATAGTAGTGTCATGAACATATACGTTTTTTTTACAACTAACGAAAGTGGAGCCTGCGCTTGACAGTAGCGCAAACACAGTTACACTACTACAAAAAACCTTTAGGAATTTCATTTTGAGCCTTTAGGGGTTAAATAATTAGTCTTCACAAAAACTGAGTTCGAATATGCATTTCAGTTATAATTACGACCTTATTCGTTGGCAATATAATTAATTTAATACAGCAGGAAGTGAAGGTTGAATTATGTTGAAAAAATATTTATTTAAAAAAAGTAACATCTAAGTATAAACCATTAGAAAAAACGCCATTGAAAATGAATATTCACTTCGGTCGGCTCTTGTGAGATAAAAAAAGGATGAAATTTTTATGAAATTTCATCCTTTTTTTATTTGCCTTGAGGATATTCTTACTATGACTTCGGCATCTGGAAAATCTTGGGATCGATATCTTTATTGATCTCTACTTTCTTGTAGGTGATCGTAAGGGTTATGCCCTGCGGAAGTGTGATATCCTGCTTCATTCCCATCACATACCCATAATCAGTTTTTTGGTAGTCGCTGAATGCGATTGTCGTTTCGGTGGGCTGCCCATTTACATTCACTGAGGTAACGGCCTTGGACAGATAATTTGTGGCAGAATCAATATAGTATACAACTGTCGCACTGTCTTTCGTCGTAAGTTTCAATTTATAAGCCTTCGCTCCATTTACATCTTCTTTGCCCATATACTCCACTTTATGACCCTTCGATGCATAGTCCAGCAGCGGCCCGCCCACCTGGAATTGGGCCTGGGTTCCTCTTAGTTGGTCGGCAGGAATGGCCTCAGCTGTTGTTTGACCTAACATGGGATTGATCATCCAGCCTCCGGTATCTGTTACACATTGAACAATTTTTTGGCCGTTGAAATCTGTCTCAGACTTAAACCCTTTGCCATTCAGAATATAGGTTGTGCTGGGAGCTTCATTACCCATGACTTCAAGCGAACTTTCAGCATATAAAGATTTTATTCCTTTTAATTTTTCCTTGCCTCCTATAGCTTCAATATGCTTATTGATAATATCGTCCGCCGTTTGAGCGTGAAGCGCAAAAGCACCCAGGCAGGTAATAAAGAAAATAAATCCAAATTTCAAGGCTTTCATTTCCGTAATTTTTTAGTGAATGATTAATGTGAGCGTTCTAATTCTTGGCGACTTGTTTCATTATAGTGAAAATCTAATTTCCAGGATTTCTTTTTTACCAGCTCGTCGATTCTATTTTCTTAAAGTAAATTTAACCTTGCAATATCGGAGCACACAAACCTTGCCGATTTTCAATCCGAAGGGGGACTAGCATGAATGTACGTATTAAAAGCAATTTGGTGGATATTTTGGCCCGAAAAATATACCCGGCGTCAATAAGCGTTATAAACGGTAAGATTGATTCGGTAGAACCTCTGCAAAGCTCTGCAGAAATTGAATCATTCATCTTACCTGGATTTATCGACGCACACGTACACGTGGAAAGCTCCATGCTTGTGCCTTCAGAATTTGCCCGCATTGCCGTCATCCATGGCACAGTGGCAACAGTAAGCGATCCACATGAGATTGCGAATGTCTGCGGAATCAGGGGAGTGGAATTCATGCTTGAAAATGGCTCATCTGTCCCTTTTAAATTTTATTTCGGGGCACCGAGTTGCGTACCCGCTACACGATTTGAAACAGCGGGAGCCTCACTCGATGCCGCTGCCGTCGAATCTCTTCTCGATAGAAATGAAGTAAAATACCTGAGTGAGATGATGAACTTTCCTGGTGTTTTAGCGAAGGACAAGGAAGTCATGGCAAAAATAAATGCGGCGCAAAAAAGAAATAAACCCGTTGACGGTCATGCCCCGGGTTTAAGAGGACAAGAAGCAAAGGAATACATCGATGCCGGAATCACCACGGATCACGAATGTTTCACCCGGGAAGAAGCACTCGATAAATTGAATGATGGCATGAAGATCATCGTGAGAGAAGGGAGTGCCGCCAAAAACTTTGAAGCACTGGTCGACTTGTTACATGATCATTGGGATAAGATGATGTTTTGTAGCGATGACAAACATCCGGATAACCTGGTAGCGGGTCACATTAACCAGCTTTGCATTCGGGCGGTTGCCAGGGGCATCGATATTTTCAAAGTTTTACAAGTTGCTTGTATCAACCCTGTTAATCATTATCATTTGGATGTGGGTCAGTTGCGCCCAGGCGATCCGGCTGATTTCATTCTTATAAAAGATCTGAAAAAATTCGAACACCTGGCCACTTACATCAATGGAGAAAAATTGGCCGAAAATGGCAAATCATTGATCCGACCTGCAAATAAAAAAACGTCCTCAGCAAGTTCTCCGATCAATAATTTTCAATGCACTAAAAAATCTAAAGAGGATTTCAGGCTCCCGGCCGAGCAGGCTAATGCTAAAGAAATCGATGTACCAATCATAGAAGCTTTGGATGGGCAATTGATCACAAATAAGTCTTACGCCACACTTCGGATTAATGGGGGACAATTAGAATCGGATGTATCCAGGGATATTTTAAAAATCGTTGTGGTTAACCGTTATAGCGAGGCTCCCATAGCCAAAGCATTTATAAAGAATTTTGGATTGAAAGAGGGAGCGATTGCATCTTCGGTTGCACATGACAGCCATAACATAGTTGCCGTAGGCGCGGATGATCAGAGTCTGGCAGAGGCGGTCAACCTCGTTATTGAAGCCCGGGGTGGAATCAGCTGTGTTGGCGCGCAGGCTCAAATGGTACTGGAATTACCGGTTGCCGGCCTGATGAGCCAGGAAGACGGCTGGAAGGTCGCCGAAGCATATACCGCCATTGACCTCATGTCCAAAAAACTCGGATCCAATCTCACTTCACCGTTTATGACACTATCTTTCATGGCTCTGCTGGTAATACCTCATCTGAAATTGAGCGACAGGGGCCTCTTTGATGGTGATCATTTCAGGTTTGTCTAAGATTTTCACTTCGCATATGCATTACTGGAATTTTCACCGGCAAAATGAGAGGTTTTACCGCCCTTTCCCTCTTAAATACCTAAATAGACTTGAATACTCATATTTGGGGGCGTAGCTTTGGAAAAACCTGATTAAAAAATGGATAATCCGAAAGAAGAAAAACATGTTGGCCGGGGCAATAGCAGAATCTGGGTGGCTTTAACTTTGATGACGGTTGGCGCCGCCCTATTAATGCAACAGCTGGGCTTTCCCCTTCCCTTCTGGTTGTTTAGCTGGCCTATGCTACTGATTGTGATCGGAATTTTTATGGGATTCAATCATGGATTCAGGGGCGGCGCCTGGGCCATCATGATTATCATTGGAGGATTCTTTTTGATCGATAACCTTCTTCCTGGTATTTCGTTTCACCGCTTTATTTGGCCTTTCGCCATACTGGCTGTTGGCCTCATTTTATTGATAAGACCAAGGAGGCATGACTGGCGCCAATGGGATGACTGGAAGAAGAATATTAAAGAACCAGGACAATGGAAGCAAGACTGGCAGGAGAATATGTCGCAACAAAAGAATTTCTCGCCCGAGAATTATATCGATGCCACTACAGTATTTGGCGGAGTTCACAAAACGATTGTTTCAAAAGATTTTAAGGGTGGTGATATCACAGTTTTCATGGGAGGTGCAGAAATCAATCTCAGCCAGGCAGATATTAATGGCGTGGCCGTGCTTGATATTACGCAAGTCATGGGCGGAACAAAATTGATTGTTCCTGCTCATTGGGAAGTGAGATCACAAATGACCTCGGTCTTTGGCAATATCGAAGACAAAAGAACTGAAAGTAAAGTGACCAATCCAGACAAAGTGTTGGTCGTGGATGGAACTTCTGTTTTTGGTGGAATTGAAATCAGAAATTTTTGATGTTCAAACGCAGTATAAAATCTAACCAAATAAAACCTATTGCTATGAATTGGTATTTAGCCAAACTCGTGTTCAGAATCATTTGTGGCCAGGGACGGCACACGGCTCAATTTGATGAACAATTAAGACTCATTCAAGCGTCCAATGAACGCGAAGCTTTTAAGAAAGCCAGCCAAATCGGGATGAAAGAAGAAGATGAATTCTTTAATGCTGAAAAGAAATTGGTCCAATGGAAATTTATCAACGTCGCAGAACTCTATAAACTCAGTGGGTTGCTGGACGGCGCTGAGTTATATTCCAGGATACAGGAAGCAGACAACGCGGAACTATATATTGAGCTGACGAATAAGAAGGCGGCGCATATCAGGCTCAACAGCACTCACAAATACTTAGAGATCTTATAAACCGAATTGCGTGGCCAGGTCACCTCTTACAGTTGGTAAATTTCGCTACCCATTTTTCGTGTGGTGGATCGTATGGGCGATCTTTCATGCTGCTCTTATTGTTAATCTTGGCTTTTCGATCAAGATTGGAATATTAGACAGCCTCGTCTCGAATCTGCAGCTGCTAGCCGCATGTTGGATGATTAGCAATGTTCTCCGATACTATCTCCCGCAAAAGGACTTGTATTGGTACATTTTGTTCCTCAGCCTTTGCTTTAGTGCATTGACACTGCCAGGCATCAGGTTGTTCATGGGTACTTTTTTGAATGACGAGGAACAAGTTGGCTATTTTGCCTTCCTTGCCAAATCTTATTGGATACGAATTGGAATTGCCTTCCTGCTGATCGGCTGCATGATCATCATTTGTGTGCTTTGGTATACGCTGGAGGAAGAACATGATAACCAGCAGAGAAAAGCTGACGCCGAAAGATTAGCCAAGGAGGCTGAACTATTCAAGTTACGTCAACAGTTGCAACCACATTTTCTTTTCAATAGCCTTAATTCAATAAGTGCTCTGGTGGGAAGTCAGCCACAACAAGCACGAAAAATGATTCAGCAATTATCAGACTTTTTAAGAGGAACATTGAAAAAAGAGGAACAGGAATGGGTTAAATGGGAGGAAGAGCTGCAATCCCTCGAGCTTTACCTCGAAATAGAAAAAGTTCGTTTCGGTTACAGATTGACGACAGTAGTAGAAAAAGAAGATGCCTGTGGTGAAATGAAGTTGCCTCCCATGCTGCTCCAGCCCATTGTGGAAAATGCCATCAAATTCGGACTCTATGATACAACTGATGCTGTTACGATCAGAATTTCTGCTTCCACTATTGAAAATTTTCTCGTGATAACAGTAAAAAACCCTTTCGATCCGGAGACATCCTATCCAAAACAAGGAACAGGTTTTGGCCTTAGTTCAGTTAAACGCCGTCTGTATTTGTTGTTCGCCAGAAATGACCTTTTGGAAACCAATACTGAAAACCATCAATTCACAACAACTGTCAAAATACCTCAAAAGACATGAAAGCGATTATTATAGATGATGAACCTTTGGCAAGAACCATTGTGCGTGAATACCTTGAATCCTATCCGCAAATTGATTCAGTACAGGAATGCAATGATGGATTTGAAGGGATCAAGGCGATTCAAAATAGCCAACCTGATCTGATTTTCCTGGATATACAGATGCCCAAGATCAATGGATTTGAAATGTTGGAATTGCTGGAACAACCGCCCTCCGTTATATTTACAACTGCATTTGATGAATATGCGATCAAAGCATTTGAAAGCCACGCAGTGGATTATCTTCTCAAGCCTTTCAGCAAGGAAAGATTTGATAAAGCAATGCAGAAGTGGCTTGAAAAAAATGGTTCAGCATCTTCAAAGACCACCACTAAGGAATTATTGGAAACCGCTGCGATGTCTCCCTCTCAGCAACACCGGGTCGTGGTCAAAACCGCGGGTAAGATCAAAATTATACCCATTGAAGAGATCAATTACCTGGAAGCAGCCGATGATTATGTGAAGATCCAAACAAAGGAAGGATCATTTCTGAAGAATAAAACGATGTCTTATTTCGAGCAGTCATTGGATACGCAACAGTTTGTTCGCACGCATCGATCATACATTGTAAATATTCATCAGGTGACACGCATTGATCCTTACGAAAAAGACAATCACCTCGCCATATTAAAGTCCGGTGCGCGAATCCCCGTGAGTAAGACAGGGTATGTTAAATTAAAAAGTGTGTTAGGACTCTAAGAAAGTCTCATCCGCCTCAGCCGACGAGACCTTACTCCTGGCCAATCCAAACACTTCCGCCAATACTGCTTCGCAGGGCGCCGGTGACGGATGACAATACATTTATTTCCTCTCTCCACCTCAAAACACCTATCAAACCCATCGTGAGCGCTTCTTTAAAATCGATTAATTGATTTCCGGGAACAATCAGTTCTATGCCGACCGGACTCAAGGCTTCCTTCAACCTTTGAATCAAAAATAAATTGTGAGCACCGCCACCCGTCACGAACATTTTTCTTTTACTTCCACCTGAATTCACTGATGTATTCAACTCACGGTCAAGCCTAGCCGCGGCTCTTTTTATTTGCTCACAAATATGTTCGACATACGTCCGCAAGGCATCGCCAGTTGAAAGAGATTTTTTTTGTATCAGGGGATAAATCACCTCTGTTCCAAAATCATTCGCCAATGACTTCGGATATGGCAGACTGTAATATTCAAGAAGATCCAGTTCTTCCAGCAGCTCGTAATGAATCATTCCTTTTTCCGCCATCAGCCCATCTTTGTCGAATTTTTTTCCTGATTCACCAGCTAACATGTTCAATACGCGGTTTGCCGGACAGACATCGAATGCAATAAAGGGTGATTTATTTTCATTTGATACCTGATTAGAATTGACATGGCAGGAAATATTTGCTATACCACCCAGGTTTAGAAAAAAATCAAAATCATCCAACAACAATTTTTCTCCGATTGGCACAATAGGGGCTCCCTGGCCTCCCAGTGCTACGTCGATCGATCTTAAATCGCAAATAACATTGATCCCGGTTGAAGCTGCAATGGCCGCACCGTCTCCCAGTTGAGCGGTCATTTTTTTATGAGGAAGATGAAAACTCGTGTGGCCGTGGGACGTTATTAACTGTATTTGATATTGGAGTCCATACTCGCTAATAAAACGGTTTACCTGGCTACCGATATAATGACCAAATTCTGCATGTAAAATCAGGTAATCTTTTGCTGATAGTTCTGTCGACTTTGCCAATCTGTCAATCCAGTCTGCAGTAAATTCATAGCAAGCAGTTTGAATAATCTCATATCTCCACTTACCTGTTGTTTCCTGAAAATGTACATACACAATGTCCAGGCCATCCATTGAGCTGCCACTCATCACGCCTATAACTTTATATACCATGCAAAAGAATTTTTAGATTATAGAATTTAGCCTTTAGTTTTGTTTAGGATTATTTTCGAATTTCGGAATTTAGCCTTGATTTTATGGTTATCAATTTAAGCCAACACTATTCCTTGTTGAGCGATTGGGTAAGCGAACTTCGCGATGAGCAGGTTCAACAAGATCGAATGAGATTTCGCCGCAACCTTGAGCGCATCGGGGAAGTGGCTGCTTATGAAATCAGCAAGCACCTGCAATTCGAAAGCAAAGAAATTCAAACCCCCCTGGGAACTGTCAACTGCAAAGTGCTCAAAGAACAACCCGTTCTGGCGACCATTCTGCGCGCAGGACTGCCTTTGCATCAAGGTCTTTTGAACTTCTTTGACAAAGCTGATAACGCCTTTATCTCGGCCTATCGTAAGCATGATCGCGACGGGTCATTTGAAATCAGCCTGGAATATGTGTCCAGCCCCGATTTGGAAAACAGGATCGTAATCATTTCTGATCCCATGCTGGCCACCGGGTCTTCCCTGGTTAAATCCATTCAATTTCTTCGTGACGAAGGACATCCAAGCGAAATACATATAGTAACTGCCATCGCATGCACGGTCGGTATTGAATATGTAAAGAGGTCAGAACCTAACTGCAAAATCTGGAGCGGTGCCATCGACGATGAACTTACTGCCAAAGGCTACATCGTTCCGGGTCTCGGGGATGCCGGCGACCTCGCATTTGGGGATAAGGTCCAGATCTAGCAAAATCATGCCTATTAACCATTTATCTTTTACTACTCCATAATTTTTACTTATTTTCACCTGCTCGAATCTTTGCTTTCAACCCTGTGAAACTATCCTAGGAGATTCTTCCTTACAATGACCAGCGCATTGATCCACCTTTAATTTTTAATCCCGGGTTTGGATCACAAACCGTTTGTGCATTGAAACCATTCTGTTTATGAAAAATGTCGTTGGCATATTAATCCTGGCACTATTATCTTCTTTTTGGAATCCTGCTTGGAGTCAGGACCCCGCCTTTTCACAATTCTTCGCTTCTCCATTGACCCTTAATCCCGCATTGACTGGAAAATTCAATGGGGTTGTTCGTGTGGCAGGAAATTACCGAAATCAATGGCCTTCCATCAACAATGCATTTATTACGTCAACCGTATCGGTAGATGGTGGCATTTTAAAAAGCAAGCTTCCTGAAACTGATGTGTGGGGATTAGGCTTAATGGCCATGACTGACAAAACGGCAAATGGTATTCTTTCCAGCAATTATATTTCTCTTTCAACCGCATACCACAAGAATATTGATGAAAACGGCTGGCAACAAATAGGTATTGGTTTCCAGGGAACATATGCCAATAAAAGGCTGGACGGAACCAAACTAAATTTCGAAGATGAGCTCGACCAACAAGGCGGCTGGACCATTCCAAGCCAGGAAGTTATTGATGGGCACCAGGTAAACATTAATTATTTTGATATGAATGTGGGGGTATTGTATAATGGATCATCAAACGGGGAAAACAATTTCTACTTTGGTGCTTCCGCTTACCACATTACAAGACCTAAGGAATCTTTTACGGGTAATGGATATTACATACTCCATCCCAGGATCACTTTCCATGGCGGATATTCCTTCCCGTTATCATCGAGCAACACCACCAATTATTTACATTTCAGTGGACTTTTTAGCAAACAGGCAAATGCAACAGATGCTATGCTTGGAGGTGCCTGGTCGGTTAACGCAAATAACAATGATGCTAACCCCATTAATGTATATTTAGGTAGCTGGGTTCGTTTTAGCAATTTAACGGACGCTATCATTCCTTATGTTGGACTAGATGTAGGAAGTTTCACCTTTGGTCTTTCTTATGATGTAAACGTTTCTTCTCTTAAAACAGCGTCTCAAAGCCAAGGTGGCATTGAAATTTCGCTGATTTATATAAAGAAGCCATCAGATGGCCGCAGGCCAATTCCATGTCCGAAATTTTAGTTAGGCAATAGACTAAAGGGCTATTATACTAAGACTTCTTCCCACTGACATACCTATTTCCCTTCACGATGAAACGATACAATAGCTTGGCGTCTTCACCGGCATAATCCACGCCAATCCTGGCTGTGATGCCAATGTCTTCCTCGCTCACCCTGAATCCATCATCTGCGATATAGATCTGCCTCCCGAGCAAAGAAATGCCGGTATGTTTTGTGTTAAGTCCCAAAGCCTTAGCCAGGTTACCGGGACCACGAGTCAAAGTGTAATCCAATTTCTTTTTCTTCGTTCTTTTCAGCATCATATCAATGCCTTGGACAGGCTCCAAGGCACGAATTAAAATCGCGTGAGGAACCTCCTGTTTACTGGTAACTACATTGAACAGGTGATGAATTCCATAGACAAAATAGACATAGGCGGTTCCTGCTTTTTTATACATGACTTCGGTCCTGGCCGTTCTTCTTCCGCCATATGCATGGGAAGCACGGTCTATTTCACCGGCGTAGGCTTCTGTTTCGACTATTCTTCCGGAGGTAAGGATCCCATCAAATCTGGTAATCAATAATTTCCCGAGAAGTTCCTTTGCAATCTGAACGACATCGTCGCGATGGTAGAAAGAATAGCCTAGTTTTTTCTGTTTTGGCATTTGTAGTTTGTATTGCTTTGGCCTTTGTAAAGAGGATAAGGACAAATGAGAAGAATAACTAACAGTCATTGAAAAACGCCGAACCGGCTCCGCCTCCCCGTTTTGCTCTCTGATCTTTTTCATGTAGGTTTGACAAACTATAACCCTATCCCTAACTGCCAGGCAAATAAACTAAAAACTGACTTAAAACTGTTGTCTTGCTTAAGGAAATCGTCATTGCCATTCAATCCTATTA